>CAZTDL010000117.1:0-9570 GCA_964612775.1 uncultured Lentisphaeraceae bacterium | reverse complement strand
CGCTGATACCCAACACATAGGGAGCCAGCAGCGTTCGCTGGCCCGCCGCCACCTCAGTCAACTCCTGCCGGCTGACTCGCACGAGATGATGTCGCGTGCCCAACCAGAAATAACCGGTGCCGTCATCCACGAACTGGCGAAAATCATCGTCCGGAAATCCCTGTTCTCGCGCAAAGCGGCTTATGACCGGTTGGCGCGCATCCTCTGCCCGATCCACATCGTTTGTCCCTTGGACGGCAGCCCCTTTTGGTTTGCAGAGGTCCAGGCCCACCAGCCCCTTTGGCGTGGCAGCCCATAACGCGCCCGCAGCATCCTTGTACAGCAACCTGATCGTTTCACTTGGCAACCCCTCTATCCTGCGCCACGCGTTCGGATCATCGCCGTCAGAACAATGCCACAGACCGCTGCTCTGCGTTCCGACCCAAAGTCCCTCTCGCCCATCATCACACAAGGACAACACCGCATCATCCGGTCCGCCCGTCTCCACCAACCAACCTTTGCGATCCAGCCGCAACACCCCCTGCCACGAGCCGACCCACAACCTGCCATGGCGGTCACTGTTCAGACAGACTATTTCGCGCGACTGGAAATTATCCTTCGATCTGACCTGTTTGATCGCCCCGTCTCGCCCAACGCGCCAGAGGTGGCCACCACACGTACCGACCCAAACCCGTTCACCCCCGTCTGCCAACAAAGCAGACACCGTTGTGTCGTGCAGCACATCCGGCTCAGTTATATAACGTTTGAGCGAATCCGGCGAGCCATACCAAAGCCCGCCATCTGCCAAACCCGCCCAAAACTGCTCATCGCCCGCGTGCAGCAGAGAGGTCACCCGATGCGGCTGAAGCCCTCGTCCGCCGTGAAACAGTTGTACGACACGCGGCATGACACACATCAGCCCATTGCCACAGCCGACCCACACCCTGTCGTTCTTCGCATGCGCCAGACATCGGATATCGCGAGCCTTATTGTTCAAAACAGCCGCATCGTGAAACGCATGCCACAACACGCCCCTTCTCCGATATAGCCCCTCAACCGCACCCAGCCAAATCTCATGCGGCTGTTCGAGCAAGGCTTGAACGCGCAGCCCTTGAGGCGGTACCTCTTGCCAAACATCCGAACCCATCTTAAATAATTTACCGTCGTCCCGTTTAAACCAGACCGTTGTCCCGCCTCCGCTGAAAACCATGGAGGGATTTTTTTGATCCGCCTCTTGCGGAGGCTCACGTTCATGCTGATACTGTTGCCCGTCAAACGAAAACAACCCGTTCTTCGTTGTGAGCCAGAATACCCCACGCGTATCCATAGCCACGGAATAGACCTTCTCAAGATCATCCTTTTGACGAAGGGGAAATAAATGAAACGCCGGGCCATCAAATCGGCACATGCCCAAACTCGAAGCGACCCAGACCGTGCCGTCCGGATGTTCCGCAACCCAGAACACTTCCGGCCAGGAAACCGATGCCTCCGATACCGCATCCGTTTTGCGCGCAATCGAATGGCGACCGGACGACGCACGCGGCTCCGCAAGTATCACCTTGCGCCAAATATCGCCATCCCGGCGCATCACGCCGTTCTCTCCTGAAACCCAGACCCTTCCTTGACGGTCGCGCATGATACGATTGAATTTTTTCGGCTTGTCTTCAGGATAAGACGTCTGCGGGCAGGGCAAAAACTCGACGCCGTCAAAACGGATTACATGCCGCAGCGTGGTCAGCCATATAAACCCGTCAGGAAACGGAGCGACCGACGTGACGACACCTTCCGGCAAGCCGTCTTCAACGCCCCAGCGCCGCACCGTGTACGCCTCTTCGGCACGCCACGCATCGGCCCATACCTGTTGACAGGACAAGGTCGCACAGAGGGCGATAAAACCGTGAAAGACCGAAGGTCTCCATGTCCGCGCACGAGGTAATCTGATGAGGACGCCCTGCATTAAAATCACCTTTCTCAACGGAAATCGATTCGGCCTCAGGTCCGCTTAACCTGCAACAACCGAACATGTATCACCATACAGACTAAGCCTCCGCTTGTCCACATCTCGAACACGGACTACATAACGGCGCGCATCAGAGTCACCCAAAAATACCGCGCAAGATTAACGCGAGCGACCTCAAAATTATGAAGTTGATTGCGGCGGGTTCTTGTTAGGCGGGACGGAAGGCTATATCAACACAGACGTTGGTATTGTAAGACTTTTTCAGCGCAACCTGATGCACAATGACGACCCGTATCGCCCACGCTCGAACGGATAGAGACCGTCCCGCTCAACGGACCCGATACACCTCTCACCACGTTTTTTATCCCGAAAACATACGTCGCGCCACCGCCCTCCGGACCAATCCACAAGCCGCCCTGCCGGTCCTCCTGTAAGGCAAAAATACGGTTGCGCTTGATTTCCGACGTGTTGTGCGCCCCGGAAACCACGAACCGCGCGCCATCGAACCGTACCACACCGTTCCACGTCCCCAGCCATAGATAACCATCGCGCGTTTGGGTGATACAAGTCACCGTGTTCTGCGGCAGTCCGTCTTCAGCAGACCAGCCATTGGCAAGGTATTCCTCGACATCCGTTGGCCGACACAAAAAACGGTATGCGCGACACCCGCCAAAAAGCGGCGTTGTCCGCGATATGAGAAAACGAAATCGGACATCCTGTTCGCAAACCGTTTCATCATCAATGATCGTCACGTTATTACCTATCGCGGAACAGTGACAAGTTTTTCAGCAAATCAGTCCAGCGGTTCAATCGTTCTCACACCGTTGATTTTCGGCAACGGTTCTTTGGGAGAACGATAGCATCCGGAACGGCTGTACAGGAGCGTGTTTGTGAAAACGGAGCCGAAAGGAAAAACTTTCAGTCTGCCGTCGGCCGTCTTTATGCCGTCCGGACGGAAACTGAATTCCAATTCGCCATCGGTGAGAAAAACGTTGTCCTTAAAAAGGAAATTCTCCGAACCGTGCAGCATCACCGTCAAGCTGTCTTTGCAGGTGAAGACATTGTTCTCAACCCGGATACGTCTTGCCAGATGCGCCAAAAAAGGCTTGAAACAGTCATACGCCGTATTCCCCCTGAGCACGCTGTTTTCCGAAAATTCGTCGAAATCATAGGCGATCGCCAGTCCATCGTTGTGGCTGTGAACGCCCGTCACGACGTTGTCGCAAACGTTCATTCCGATCGCCCGCGAACAATAAATCGCCGCGCCGTCGTTCAGCTTCGTCATGCAACGGCTGATCCGGTTCCCTTGCACGGCATGCCCCTCTCCGTTGCAGGTAATGCCGCAGTACGGCGAGCCGTCGATGACGTTGTTGAGAATCTTCGTACAGCCTTTCTCCTGTTTCCTCCCGTCTTGGATATACACCAGCAGGGACTTGCCCCCTGCATGGATGGAACACGAGGCGTAGAAGGTCCTGCCGATGTCTTTGACCACGTTTCGCGCGATCAGCTCGTCCTCGCATTCGTGCGTGAAAATTCCGCCCGCCCCGGTCTCGCAAAAAAACGAATCGCAGACACGCAGATTTTTGCATCGCAGAAATTTCACCCCATGCCCGCCGAGCTGACGGAACGAACAGTTCTCCAACACGACGTTTTCGCAGTCGCGGCATTCCACGGCACCCGGCATATTGATGGAGCGGAGACCGGACCGCTGGAACGACGGATTCGTGTAGCGGAACGCCAAACCTTCCACGCGCAGATTCTTTACGCCTTCGGCGAGGAGGATGTTGTCCAGCGGCGAAACAATCACCGCCATTTGCTTTTCGCCCTTCTCGGGCTCGTAGTACACGCGGCTCTGTTTGCGGTCGAAATACCACCGTCCGGGCACCATGCCTTCGCGCACATTGCGCACCAGGTAGTCGTTGTTCTTGAATGCGCCTGCGGGATGTTCCGTCGGCGAAGCGAACGCCACGCGTCCCGTCGCTCGGTCGTAGCTCTTCACCGGCACGGTGGATTCATCCCATGAATGGAAGAGGGTGATCTCCGCGTTTTCCATGTCCATGCCGGAGGGGATGTCGGCGGGCTTCAGCAGCGCGATTGTCACCTCTTCTTCCGTCAGCGGACGATTCCATCCGCCGCCGCGCGATCCCGTCCACCACAGCTTTTGCGGCTTGTTCAGATTTTGCAGGTGTCCTTCCTTGGGATAAACCGCCTGCTCAAGAAAAGCGCCGTCTTCGCGAAAGGCCACGCGCGGCCGCACGCCTTTCGGCACCTCGACATACGCAAGCCCCTTCTCATCGCGTTTCCAGTCCGCGAGTCTCACGCCGCCCGACAGCACGCCGTCTTCCGAGACAAAGGTGAGGCCGTTGTCTTTTTCCGTCAGCGTGAGCGGCTTCGCGAGAACGTGCGTTCCGCGCACGATGATTTTCTTCTCACCCGTCACCGTACGCGACTTCTCCAGCGCCTGTTCGAGGGTCATATTCCCGTCCGCGACAAACGCTGGCTCCCCGTGCGCCACCGCCGCAACCAGACATCCCGCCCAAAAAATCGCTTTCATGTGTCCTCCCGATATTCCTCCTTACCGCACCTTGATGAGCGTGCCGCACGAAGAGGCCGTCATATACACGGTGTTGCCGATAACCGTCAAAGAGAGCGAATAACGGCCTGCCAACTCTCCGGTAACCGTCCATTCGGCCAAATGACTGACGCCGTCCACGCTTCCCGCTGCTGCGACCGGCCAGAGACACGGTGCTTTCGGATAAGCGGACGAGAGCAGATTGACCGTAACGGTTCCGCTGCCGTTGAACGCCAGTGCGCCGCTGACGACGGCGCAGTCCGCGTTCGTGCCGCTCACATCCACGGTCCATGTTGCGCCGGACGCGAGCGAAAGGCTGCCGTCGACCGTCAGCGTGCCGAGTGTCTCATCGCCGCCGGGGGAGAGCGCCTCTACCGCCCGTGCCCGCGTCTTGACCGTGCCGCCGCCGGAGAGAGAAACAGCCGTCGACACGCCGACATTCATAGGCGACAGCCCGATGTCCAGCGTCGCACCTTCCGCGACCGTCAGATTGCCAAACGTGTAGGCAACCGCGTTGGTGACGGCCTTTCCGAACCACTTGGCGTTGAAATAGTCCGTGATGTTCGTCACGTTCGCGAGGCTTTGCGCGTTCGTGCAGATGATGGCCTCCGCCAGCCGCTGGCCTCCGTAATGGTTGTTGCGGTCTTGCGAAAACGTGCAGGTATTAACGTTGCCGGTGGCGATTAATGAAAGCATATGGAAGTCGCCGATCGGCGCGATGTCCGTGTTCATAGTGGCGGGATGACCATCCAAGAAAATCGATCCGTTAAGAAGAGCACTGTCCGCAAAGCTTGAAAAAATCTTCGGTTCATAGCCGCGGCTAAACTGGTACGTGGCCGTATCGCCGATGATATACGGGCCGGTATACGAAAGCGCTTGGCATTCTTCACGGTCGGCGAAGACGACAAAAACGCTTCTTGTGTTGGTGCATCTTTCGCTCCAAACGAGGGCCCCGCCCCATCCGCCCGCGTCGCCGATGGAAACGTTATTCGTTTTCATGGCCTCACCCGCAGGGGTGCCAAAGTCGATGACGGACAGACCGTTCTGAAGATTCCCCGCAAGCCAAGGCGCGTGAGGCGCGGAGGTTGCGGTGTAATTGTCGCTTTGGGAGGCATAACGGCCGTTGTTGTTGATATCGGCGACCCGGGTGATGAAGTTGGTCCCGTTGTGTGCGGCAAACGTCATCGTGTTCGTCTGGCTTGCGTCAACGTGAAACCACGTTCCTTGCGGATCCCCGGTGACGCGGCATGTGCCTGACCCGACGTCTAGGTCTGCAGCACCGCTCAATAAATCAGCGGGAAGGACCGTGCTGCCGTCCACGCGAATATTGGCTCCGATCAATTTTCCCGTCACTTCCTTCACGGAGAGAATGCGCAAGGTTCCGCCGCCCGATACCGTCGTGTCCGCCGTGACCGTCAGGTTAGTCACAACAAGCGTCTCGTCCTCGGGTATGATGAGCGTCCCGCCGGAGAGCGTCAAGGCTTTAGAAGAGACTGCGAAGGGAATCCACTTTTCGGCGAGGGAAAGCTGCGCTTTCGCAAAATCCTTTTGTGGAAGCGCGTTTGTGCAGATGATGGCCTCCGCCAGCCGTTGGCCTCCGTAATGGAAAGTGCGGTCTTGGGAAAACGTGCCGGCGGTAACGTTGCCGGCCGTGATCACTGAGAGCAGATGGAAGTCGCCGATCGGCGCGATGTCCGTGTTCATGGTGGCGGGATACCCATCCAGAGAAATCGATCCGTTTAGAAGCGCACTGCCGGCTGCGCCTGAAAATATTTTCGGTTCAACACCGCGACCAAAATGGTACGTGGTGGTATCGCCGATGATATAGGGGCCCGTATACGAAAGGGCTTTGCATTCTTCACGGTCAGCGAAGACAACCAAGACGCTTCTCGTGGTTGTGCACCGCTCGTTCCAGACGAGAGTCCCGCCCCAACCGCCTGCATTACCGATAGAAACATCGTTCGTTTTCATGGCCTCACCTGCGGGAGAACCGAAGTCCGCCACGGAAAGTCCGTTCTGAAAATCCGGTGCCAGCCAAGGCGTTCGCGGCGCGCTTGCGGCGGAGACATTCCAATCGTATTGGTAGGCATACCGGCTGTCTGTGCGCACATCGTTGATGTGCCGGATAAAATTCGTGCCGTTGTGCTGGTAGAACGTCATCCGGTTTGTCAGGCTGGCGTCGGCATGGAACCACGCGTCGTTGGTGACGGATGTCGGCATGGACGCGTCGGCAAATGCCAGTGACCCATCGGCTAATGTAATCTTCGCGTCGCGCCGGTTCGGGATGGAATCAAACATGAGCGTCAACGCGCCCGCGCCTGTCTTAGTCAGGCCGTTCGTCACGCAGGCGCTTGCGACCACGACGGTCGCGGCGCTTTCCTGCACGTTAACTTCGCCCGGAGCCAAAGCGTAGAGATTCGAGAGGGTCGTGCCGCCTGTGCCGACAATGGACAACTTGCCGCCGTTGAGTGCGAACGTGCCGCCGAAGGCACGCGCATCGCTGAGGATGAACATTCCGCCGCTCTGCGTCCGCAGGGTGAAGTTCGTTGTGCCGCTCAGTGTACCGATGGTTACATCACCTGCGGGAAGCTGCACGGTCGTCACCGTTTCGAGCGGGAAAGATGCCGCTCCTCCCCCTGCGGGGATCACGCCGTCAGTCCAGTTTGCCGTGTTCGTCCACAGACCGTCGCCTGCCGCTCCGGTCCATGTGCCGTCCGTAGCGTTCACCGACATGGGGGCGATGACCGTGATTGCGGTTGCCGCAACGGCTACAGCTTTTCTCGCTGTCATGCTTGTCTTTTTCATGTCTGGTTTCCCTTTTGTTGCCAAGCGTTATTCTTCACAATAGTCATGCTTGAAAAATAAAAAAAGCGCCGCAAAAATCAATCCCGCAGAAAGCACATATACGATCGAGAGGGCTGAAAGACCGACGCTCAGATCGGCAGCCTGTTTGACGAACCCGAGCAGCACGGACGATGTGGCGCCCATGCTGAATGCGAAGAACAGCATCAGCCCCGTGGCGGACGAACGGTAGCGCGGCGAAACGATGTCGAACATCGCGGCGAAAATATTCGAATCGTATAGGCCTCGAAAGAAACCGAAACCCGCCAGCGCGACATAGAGAATTGTCAGATTTGAACAGGCGCCGAGCAGATAGATGAACGGTGCGCCGAGCAGCAGGCTGAGACCCTCGATGACCATGCGGATATTGCGTCGGCGGGGTGCGAGGCGATCTGCGACGCGCCCGCCGACCAGAACGCCTATGAAGGCGAAAAGATAATGCCACAGCACCGAGTGGAACGCGGCTTTCGCCAGCGGCAGGTGAAACTTTTCGTAGAGGAAGGTCGGCATCCACGTCATGTAGCCAACGTTGACAAAGACCATGCCCGCATAGGCGAGGCTCAGAAAGTAAAGCGTCGGTTTGCCGAGAACCGCGCGCAGCATATCGCTCAAACCGGGAGCGGGTGCAGTCGGCGATTGCGGCTGTGCCGGGCCGCAGTCTCCTTGGTCCGGCTTATCGTCTTTAATCCGCCATGTGAGGACGCCTGCCAGCAGCAGACCCAGAAACCCGAACGTGTAAAACGACATGCGCCAGCCGTGGTGTTCGCCGATCCATGCCGCGAACCAGCTGCTCGCTACGATGCCGACGTAGAGCGCGGTGATGTGAATCGCCATCGCCTGCGCCCGCGTTTCGCGGTGGTACTGGCCGATGAGCGAATTCGCCGCCGGATAATAGCACGCTTCGCCGCCGCCTGTGGCGATGCCGCGAAAGAGGATCAGTCCCGCGATGCCCCCGGCGAAACCGGTCAGCAGTGTGCCCCCGCTGAACACCAACAGACTGAGAACGACCATCCATTTTCGAGAAACGAGATCGCCAAAGACACCGGCCACCGGCACGAGGAGACCGAACGCGAGTGTGAACGCGGTGGCCACCAGACCGAGCTGCACGTCAGTCGCGCCGAGGTCGGTTTTGATCAGCGGCAAGACCGCGCTGAACACCTGCCGGTCACCCTGATTGAAGAAATAAGCGAGCCAGAACAAGGCCAGCAGCTCCCATTTGTAAAAGGGACGGCAAGCCTTGTCCGTGCGGGTTTTCTTGAAAAGGACTAAGCGCATTGTCGGGTCCGCCGGATGATTTCCTGCTGATAATGCGGGTCGAGTTTGACGAAATGGGCCGAGTAGCCCGTCACCTTGATCATCAGCCAACCGTAGTTCTCGGGATGTTCGACCGCCGCCTCCAGATCTTTGGGAGAGATGATGTTGGCGTTGATGTGCATGCCGCCCGCTTTGAAATAGGCCTGCGTCAGCGCGCTCAGCGTCGCGCCGGGCGGCAGGGGGCCGCTGAAGAACGAAGGAGCCAGTTCGCATTGCCACGGCGCACCGATGAAACGGGTCTGATCCACTTTCAGAAGCGAGGCCGCCGTCGCGGTTACACCGTCCACATTTTTGCCGTGCGAGGGATTAAAACCCTGGGCCAGCGGTTCATCCTTCCTCCGGCCGTCCGCGCCGGCACCCAGCAGCGGGCCGGCTAGCGCGTGTCCCATGAACTGGAAAAGCGAGGGCCGCAGATGGAAACCCTTGCAGTTGCGCTTGCTCCGCAGGAGGCTTTCGAGGTCGTCGGCGAAACGATGGGCAAGGGCATCCACCTCGTCCGCGTCGTTCCCGTACTTCGGAAGCGCGAGGATCTTTTTCCGCAGGGATTCGGCCCCTTTGAAGTCGGTCTGAAGGGCCGTACTGAGCGCAGACAAATCGACCTCATTCTGTTTGAACACAAGTTGAACGAGCGTGAAAAGCGAATCGACCACGTTGGTGAAGCCCAGGAGGTTAACGGAGGTAAAGTAGTAGTTGTCGGGGGAGGCCCGCTCGGTGATATCCAGCCCGTTTTCGATACAGCCGTCGAAAAGGAACGAGGACACGATTTCCGGCCAGACGTGCGGCTGGTATTGATACTGCATATTTTTCAGCGCAACCAAAGCATCGGCGGCGCGTTCGACTTCCTTGAACAACAGCGCGTAGAACGCCTCGAAATCGAGAGGCTTTTCTCCTTCGACGGCGCGTC
>CAZTDL010000116.1:0-9711 GCA_964612775.1 uncultured Lentisphaeraceae bacterium | reverse complement strand
CTGCACCATCGAGCCCAACAAAGCGACCGTCCCCATGTCCGATGTCCGGCTTGACGCGTTGGCGAAGATCGTCAACCCGGCACAGATCATCAAGGCGACCGTCGATTTCATCGACATCGCCGGTCTCGTGCGCGGCGCGAGCAAAGGCGAAGGCCTCGGCAACAAGTTCCTCGCCAACATCCGCGAAACCGACGCGCTCCTGCAAGTGGTGCGTTGCTTCAACGATGACGACGTGGTTCACGTCGAGGGCGATATCGACCCCATCCGCGACATTGAGATCATCGAAACCGAGCTCGTTCTCGCCGACATGCAATCGCTCGAAAAGCGCATTGAACGTATCAGCCGTCAGGCGCGTGCCGACAAGGAACTTCGCAAAGAGATCGACGCGATGGAGATTCTCCTGAAGCATTTGGACGGGGGCAGTCCCGTTCGCACCTTCCCCCGCGGCGAAGCTGATCCGATCGAAAACGCGCTCACCGAACTCCAGTTCCTCACCGACAAACCGGTCATCTACTGCGCCAACGTCGGCGAGGATGCGCTGAACGCCGAGAACGCGCAGGTCACCCGCGTGAAAGAGTATGCCCGGAAGCAAGGCTGCGATGTGGTCATCATCTCCGCCAAGATGGAGTCTGAGCTGGCAGGGCTCTCCGACGCCGAACGCGACGACTTCCTATCCTCCTATGGGCTCACGGAAAGCGGCCTCGACCAAACGATCCGCATGGCGTATCACACGCTCGGACTCGCGAGCTACTTCACGGCCGGCCCCAAAGAAGTCCGCGCCTGGACGTTCCGCCGCGGCTGGGGAGCCCCCAAATGCGCGGGCGTCATTCACTCCGACTTTGAACGCGGCTTCATCCGTGCCGAAGTGATCGCCTATGCCGACTATGTGCGGCTCAACGGCGAAGCCGGCGCTAAGGCGGCAGGCGTGATGCGGGTCGAAGGAAAAGAGTATCTGGTCCAGGACGGCGATGTGATGCACTTTCTCTTCAACGTATAAAACGCTTCCGCTTTTAAAGGAGCGTTCATCGTTTTTCCGACAGAAAACGGCGGTTTACCGTCCCCCCGGTCCACCGGGTCCGCCGTGCCCATGCGGCCCCATCATGGTCGTGTTATCGATGATCGTCTGGATCTGTTCGGCAAAGGCGGTCGCATCGTCGCCATCATACCCCACCGACTTCGCCGTCGCCTCGAGCAGATAGCTCCGTTCCTGACCGTAAAGATCATTGAGAAGCGCCATCGTTGCGCCCATCTCTTGCCGAAGCGCTGAATTCTCGGTGCCAGGCTCTCCCATCTGAGCCATCAGTTCATTCGCACGCGCCACCGCAGCCAACAGCTTCTCGTGGTTTTCGCGCTGCGTGGTCGTCATATTCTTCAGATCCACAGCCGCCAAGAAATCCGCACGGTCCATCTCCCGCTGCTCCATATTCTGGCGAAACTCCTCGCGCCGCTTCTGCATCTCCGCATATTGCTCCGGATTATCCTTCTTCATCTGCTCCATCCGCGCCGCCCAGGATGGCCGACGTGATCGCTCCTCGCGCACAGGCTCTTGCTGCAAAGGCGCAACCTTCACGCTATCGCGTTTGGCCAAAGCCTTTTCAAGTTCGGCCACCCGCAGACGCAACGCTTCCGCGTCACGAACAGCCGACTCATCCCGCACAGTCACCACGCGGGGTCGAACCTTTTGCGCCGTTTGGACCGCAGCCTCGATCGGATCTGCAAGTTCCGGCACAAACAGCCACTGTCTCACATGTTCCATTCCGGCACCGGCAAACACGCAAAAAATCATGCCGAGCCCGACACACAGTCCCTGTTTCTGATTCATTTCCAACATCCTTAGTAGGCAATACAAAATAGGCGACTTATTTTACAACGCGACAAAACCGAAAATATTGACGCGTTTATCAAACAACATCCGCGTGCGCGCACACCGGCCCACGCGCGCCCTTCACTCCGACGTCGGCCTGCCGAACGGACGCGTCAAGCCGATAGCCAAACTCAAACCGGCTAGACAAGCAAGCCTTGCAAGACGAACCCCGGTTCCACGGACGCCCTGAGCAACTTTGCGATATCTTCCGCATCATTCCACATACGCATGCCTGAGCCGACCGTAATCGGGCTGCCGTCAGCAACCACCAACACCACGCGGTACAACATCGTGTTGCCGGATTGGACCGCTCGCTCGCTGCGGACCGCCAACACCTGGTCGAACGTCAGCCGGCGTTCGTGCCGTCGACCGCCGAACAGCCGCGCCCACGCCACGATTTCTCGCCGCATCGGATCCACCGCAACGCCCCGCGTGACACAGAACTGCCCCACCAGCGACAACATGAAAACCGCATCAACGATCAGAGCGAAAACAACCATCGCATACGGGACGCGAATCACCGTCCACAACACCACACAAGTAACCGTACACGCCATGATTAAAGCCGACAGCATGATCGCCGGCGAACGTGGACGCCCCGCAGGGAAGACCAGCTCAAAACCGCCGTCGGCATGCGGGTTCAAACGCAACCCCTCGCGGGAAATCGAATTCTCGACGGGTTCCCGCGCAGACATCGGACCGGGCTCCACGTGAGGCTCAGAGGCCGGAACACTTTGCGAAGTATGCCGAACCGGCACATCGAAACTCGCCTTATAGTCTATGCCGGGAGTTGCGGCGGTAGCGTTCAACCGCCAATAATAGCCGGTGCCGCCACGCTCCACAGTGGTTGCGGGTTTGTCGTAAGGAACCGCGAAACGAATGGGCAGCATCGTCTCGTCACCGAAGGCGAACCCGGCATCGAGATGGCGCGAGTCCTCCCACAGCACATCGCGATGCGTACGCTTCTGCTTGCCGCTTCCCGTTGAATATTGGTGTACGCATTGCAATACAATCTCAAAACCGGCCTCCGTCTCCACTTTGGACGGTATCCGTATCGTTCCTGAAACGGGTCCGCCCAACACGCCCGGCAACAGGGACATCTCGAAGACGCTCACACCGAATTTCTTGATTCGTCCGATCAGATAGCCCGCCGCCGCCGCAGGCGCCACACCCGTTCCGGTCAGCGCCCACAGATACCAAGGTACCGCATCAATGCCCATAAGGCGTATGACCATCCACAGACACCCGACCATATAGCCGTTCCATGCCAGCGCCAGCGCGCCCGCCACCCGATGCATCGCCGCACCCCGCATCCGGATTTGCCCCTGCCCCACCAATGACCCATCGTCTGAACGCAGAAAAAGTCCGGCCAAACCGATCAACGCCACGCTCAACCCCGCCCCGCCAAAGGCCAGCACAAACAGCTGCACGAAGGCCAACATCTCGGGACGAAGCTCTTTAACCAAAATCACCTCTTCCGGATTCTTCGGATTCACCCAGCACACCGTCGGGCGTTTCTCCTCCAGGCACCGATGCAACTCCTCATAAACGCGATGCTGAAACCGTCCGATATTGTCAGAGCCGGAATAGAGAGACACACGGGAAGCGGTACGGCGGATACCGTCCGTTTCGTACTGATAGGTGGCTTGCGCGCAATAGCTGTAGCCGCCCTTGGAACCACGCGTCGCCTTCAGATTGCAGCCCAGGACCGTGGCGGGAACCCGGCTCCACGTCTTCATGGCTTCGGCGCGCAAAAGGGGCCTGTAGGAAAAGAATCCAGCCACCACGCCAACGGCGAGAAACAGCGAACCGAAAAGGATCCTGATCACCGCGCCACGCTTTTGTGTCACAACCATGTTCTTCCCCTTCCACCGCATTAGCCACACCCGCTTCGCAAATGACGCTGCCGGCAGATCCGAACGTCACCCCGCCGTTGTGCGTGAAAAAGTCAAGAGCGCGACCTTATTCCTACCCGTCAGACAACGGCCATAAAACACTTTAACGAATGAGGCACGCCCCATCAGCCATTCAACGGGGCCCTGCGTCCCTCTCAAAATCCGTCTCGTTAACCCAATCCGCGGAAATCTTCTCGCCCGTGCTCCATTTCTCATAATAGCCGCGCATTTTTTCGTTCGCGTGCGGATAGGCATCGAACACAGATCCGCCGCCTGATACGCGCGGATCATTCTGCGCCGCAAGCGCTGCGAAAAGTTGGCGTCGACGTTCACCCGTGTCCGCCGTATTCGCCAGATTGTTGAGGCAGTCGGGATCGTTCCGCAAATCATACAACTCGTCGGCGCCACGTTTACCCAAGCAGACTTCCCAGTATTTCCGTGTCGTCGGTTCACCGCGAGACTTAAGCACTTCTGTCTTGGTCGGGCTGCCGTCCACATCCAGATAGCCGGTCTCGGGATTACAGGCGGGCCAACGCGAAGGCTCGAAATTATGCAGATACAGCGTCTCGTTCCTGATCATGCCTCGCACCGGATACCCCTCGTCATGCGGGCGTCCGACATCGTTGCGCTCGCGTCCGACGATCACGCGGTCGCGAACAGGATTGATCCGGCCGCTCTTATCTGAAAAGAGAATATCGGTCAAGCTGCGACCCTGCCTCTGCGCCATACCCGTTTTCTTCCACGGCACACCAGCGACCTCCAAAAAAGTGGGGGCAAAATCAATAAAGCTCACGTAGTCATCCGCCGTGCGGCCCGATGTCTTAATCGCGCCCTTCCACATCACCGCCAGCGGCAAGTGGTTTGAATCGCGATAGGTCTGTCCCTTGCTGTGCGGAAACGGCATACCGTTGTCGCTCGTAACCACCACCAGCGTGTTCTCAAGCAGCCCGCGTTTTTCCAGCATTTCCAGCATGCGGCCGAGATGGCGATCAAAGTGCTCGACCTCAAACGCGTAGTCCAGCATGTCGTTGCGAACGGCCTCATTATCCGGCCAATATCCGGGCACACGCTGCACATCCGACACGTTTTTGCCGCCCTGAGCCACACCTGAACCATATTCGTAACCACGATGGGGCTCGACACTGCCGAACCAAAAACACCACGGCTGATCTTTCGGCGAGGCATCGAGAAAATCCTCGAAGTTGGCCGCGTAGTCGATGTTGCTGATTCCCTTTGCCGGAGGGATTAACTTACGCGCGTTGAAAGGTCTTCCGGCCATTTGCCTCAGCTTGCCATCCGCATCCTTGGCCACACCCGGAGCCCACCCCTTCATCGTCCGTCCGACGAAAAAGCCGTTCTCTTCCAGCGCTTCGGCATAGGTTTTAAATTCCGCCGGAAAATAACACCAGTGGTTCGCGGCCGCCTTCAACTGCCAAGGATTGCGCCCCGTCAATATGGCCGCGCGCGACGGCGCGCACTTCGCCGTTGGCGTGTAGGCATGCGTGAAAAGCACGCCCTCACGCGCCACGCGATCAAATGCAGGCGTCTTCACCCACGTGCAACCGTATGCGCCCGCATGACCGAACCCCCAATCGTCCGCCAACGCGAAAAGAATATTGGGACGCGAGCGAAGCTCCGCCGCAAACGTGCAGCGCGCCGTTGCCGATACGCCAATCCACAGCCCCGCAACGATCTTAAAAAGAAAAAACACGCGTCTCACTTCCACCTCCGTCGTCCACACCCCTTTTCGTCTCAATCTCGGTCGTCTTTTCGTTTGGCCCGTTTCAAAAGGCGGCAGGGGTCGCTACCGTTTCAGCGGCACGATCTTGGCGGCCACATCGGTCGCGACAGGCCCCGGATGCAGCGTGAGTTTGCCGCCGGCGGCGCGCACGGTTTCGCGCCGTTGCGGCGTCCCCTTCCACGTCTCCCACCATTCCACCGTATACGCGCCGTCTTGAAAACCGTCGAGCGTATAGGCGGCCGCCGGATACGGCAGAATTTCATCCGCATGCTGCGCGTGACTCATCCACGAGCTGTCGTTGTTCTGAATCCACACCACCGCCGCGCTCGACGCCGCCACAGCATAGCCGTTCACGCTCTGCCGCTCGATCGCGCGGCAACCCTTGAAAACGTAACGCGGAACCGACACCCAATCTTTGCCATGGTTTTCCACGCGAATGCGGTGTGCGCCCGCTTTGACCGGCACCGCGACATCCTCATCATAGACCGATTCCCACAACTTCCATTCGGCGATATAACGCCATGATTTACCCAAGCCCTCACCGCACGGCAGCGGTTTTTCCAACACGGGCTGCCCATCCACAAAGATCTTGAGCAGGCCCGAGTTCGACACTTTGTCGACGTGGATCTCAAACGCGCCGTCTGCGGGATAGGTCACTTCGAAGGTCGGCGGATTCACCAGATTGCGATGCCCGCCGCCATGCAACAGGGAAAGCAACTCCGCATCATTCGAGACGGCACCGTCAGGCGATATCGCGAACGTGTCCGCCGCAGGCTTCCTGAAACCGCTGCGGGTAGACACAACCACGTCGCGCTGCGATGGCCGAGCGGGGCGCATCACGGCGGCGGGCGTTTCGACTGCGATCAGCCGCCACGACTCCGTACCGAACGGCAGACCGGTCACAAAGTTGCGTATCGCTTTAAAATGAAAGTAGAGGTCGTTCGGCTCAATATAGTTCTCATGCCACCAAGGCATTGCCGCACCGCAACACCCGCTCGCGATAGCCGCCCATGACGTATTGTGAATCGCACGACCCGAAGGATCTGCGTCAGGCCTGAAATTATGGCTGCGGATACCGAACTCCGCAAAGAGATGCGGTTTTCGAAAACCATTCCACTGGATTTGGCAATACGTATGCGCCTCAAGCGCCGTGTTGAAATCATTATTCGCGTAGCTGTGCGTCTGAACAAAGTCGATTTCGGGAATCCGCCAACAGGCCTCGGGACCGGTCTTCGACCACCAGCTTGTTGATATCAAATGCGCGTACGGGTCGAGCGCGGCCAACACCGGAGCCATCTCGCTGTGCCACGCGATGATCACCTCCTGTTTCGAGTCGGCCCAGCCTTCGAACTCGTTGCCGAACTCCCAGCACAACACATGGGGGCTGTAGCTCCAGCGCGCAACCGTATAACGCAAACGCTTACGGTACAAAGCTTTTGCCGCATCGTTCGTGAACCACTCGCCCGCCGTGCGGCACGGCCCGCCCTGCGCCACATTATAGGGGTTCGCTCCCCAACCGCTCTGCCGAAAGTCCTGATGCGTATCCATGCAGAGCAGATAATACATGCCCAACCGGCCCGCATCCTCCAAAAGCAGATCCAGCTTAGCGGCCTGAGCCTGCCGGTACCCGCCGAGTTTGGGTTCCCATTCGAGTCCCAGCCCGCTATTGGACAACCACCAGCGGTTCCAATTTTCGCCGTTCGCGGCCATCTTCTCCAAAATCTCTTTCACCGTCATGCCGTTGCTGCCATGGTATATCGGCACGTTGTGGCCAACCGGCACATACCCCTCGCCGTTATCATGCGCAAAATAATGCGCATCAGCCTTGCTGACGCGCACAAACCCTTTTTTGTCAGTCCCACCCGTGACCATGATCGCCTGAGGCAACTCGAAGACGGCCTTACCGCTACGGTCACGCGCCGTGAGCGTCACCCGTAACGGCCCAGGTTCCGTCGCCGCGAGACGCACCTTCCATTGCCCCGTCCCGGCCGGCCACATCAGTTCCTCGACACCGGATATTTCCTGTTGCTGAGGCACTATGAAGAAACCGGGCATCGCATAGCGTTTGCCCGAAGCCGTCGTCACGGCGGCATCAAGCGTGATCTCGTCAGGATCATAAGGGTTATTCCACGTTCCGGTTAAAGACACGTCTATTTCGCACTTGCCGTAGAGCGCAACGGCGTCCGGCGCTTGGGCGGACAATGTGAGCGGCTGAGCGCAAGTCACGGCAGGCCGTTGGATCTTCGGCATGGCGGCAAAGCCAATGACCAGGGACACCCCCATTTTTTCGCCGACAGGAAAATCGCGCCTCTTGGAGAACTTCACCTCAAAACCGTGCTCGCCCTTGCCGACACGGGAGCGAAGGGAACAGAATCCTTCCCCGCTGAAACGGATGGCCGGGCCGGACTCCCTTCCGACAAAGGTTTGCTTAAACACGCCTTCGATGCTTTTGCCGATCGGCGCATCGCAGCTCGGATACAAATAAACCGTACGAAGATCGTCCGACGGGACAGCGGTTCGCATCGTGGCCCAAAGGCCATCGCAGAGCTTCAATTCGCCCGTCTTCTCCACCTCAAGGCGAATCGCGACCTGATTCTCCTGCGGCGTCAACGTCAACGTATAGCGCACGGGTGCCGCGCCGCCGCGCGAGCCCCACACACCGGACAAACGCAACGCCCCGTCAGACAGCACCGCAAGGGATTCGACCTTGCCTGCGGACAACGACTCATAGACATAGGCATCATGCCACAGGAAGAACCCCACATCGAGGGAGGGTTGGGTTTCAGCCCGCGCGGAAAGACGGCCGCGCTCATCGCAGGTAATCGCGCCCGTCCCGAATGTAAGCGTATACCCCTTTTCCCCTTTCGCCCACGCGGGCGTTGCCGCCCCGCAACAGGTGACGGCCATACACAGCGCAAGCATCCACGCACAACATCTAATCATGATTCGTTTTCCCCTTCCTTGAGTCCCGTTTCCATGCAGGCCGCTTGCGCTCCCTCAGGCTTTGCCACGCCACTGGAACGTATTCACTTCTCCTTGAAAACGCCATGTGTCCACATTCCGCGTAAGTCCTTTACGGATGGGATTCATGCGGACATACTCCCATTTCACGGCATACAAATCAGGGTGCGGCAACAGCGTGTCCCAAAAACCTTGCCGCCACACTTTCTGAACGGTGCGATCAGGCCAGACAGCCGCAGACAAAGACATCCACATCGACACCCATTGGCCGAGCGCCGGGCACCCCGCGCTCCCCGGTGCGCAAAACAGGTGGATATGATCCGGCATGATGATGTACCGCCCCACATGCCAAGCATTCGCCCGCCGCCAAACATCGATGATCATGGCGTGGACCTCATCGCGACAGAGGATCGGGCGACGCTCATGCGTACAGACAGTCACAAACACAAGCGGCGAATGATTGTCCTGGCCAACGCTTGTAAGAGGTGCAGGATGCCGCCGTTGAGGAAGAGATTGAGCCTTCATATCCCTACCGTAACCGGCCCGCACGAAGACAGATCCCCTCGGGTGACAAGACCCCAAAACCTTGTCCCCGCCGTTCTCACGCGTTCGGGAAGACCGACCTCCGTGTCAGCCGTATGTTTTTTTGACAAACGAACTAAACGCGTTCGCGATTATTTCGCGAGCGAACGCAACGCGGCCTCGTAATCGGGTTCATTCGTGATTTCCGCCACATGTTCGGTATATGTCACCGTACCCTCGCCGTCGACGATGATGATCGCACGCGAGAGCAGTCCGCGCAACGGGCCATCGGTGATCGTCACACCGTAATCCTGGCCAAATTCCGGCGAACGGAACACCGATGCGGGATGAACTTTTTCAAGTCCCTCGACCGTGCAGAAACGCCCATGCGCAAAAGGCAGATCGGCCGAGATACACAATACCGCCGTATCGCCCAACACGCTTGCCTCAGCGTTGAAACGCCGCACTGACGCCGCGCAAACAGGCGTATCGATGCTCGGAAAAATATTGAGGACCACCTTCTTGCCCGCGAAGGCCGCCAAAGTGACATCGGACAAATCGGTTCCCGCAAGGCAAAAACCCGGCGCCTTTGTACCCACTGTCGGCAGATCACCCGCCGTTTTGACCGCAGAACCCTTGAATGCAACCTGTGCCATAGAGACCTCCTTACGTGATCAACGCTTCAATATCTCAGCTTTGACTAAGAAACACCGTACCAGAATAGGGAA
>CAZTDL010000115.1:0-9768 GCA_964612775.1 uncultured Lentisphaeraceae bacterium | reverse complement strand
CTCCAGAAAACACGAGTACTATACCAGTTCCCGAGAGATAAGGATGCGCCCCCGCTAAATCACGCATTGCATTCATGCGCGAAATCGCGTTTAATAATGACAGTTCTGGCTCAGAGGCCAGCAACCGTTCGTTATAAACTAAACAGGGGCTCAAACATGAACAAGATGATTCTGTGCGCCTTCATGGCGTGTTCGCTTGCGGGAGGGGCGCGGGCTGCGGAGACCGATGCGGAGGGTTTTGCAACGCTTTTCAACGGCAAAGATCTGGGAGGCTGGATCGGCGCCACAAATGGCTATGAGGTGGAAAACGGCATCCTTTCCTGCAATCCGAAGGTCGGAGGGAACCTGCTGACGGCCAAGCAGTATGATAATTTCATTCTGCGTTTCGAGTTTCTGGTTTACACCAATTCCAACAACGGGCTCGGCCTCCGGTGTCCGGCCGAAGGAAGTGCGACGTACAACGGAATGGAGCTTCAGATCCTTGACGATTCCGGTTCGCAATACACCCAGCTCCAGCCTTATCAGTATCATGGCTCAATCTATGGCGTAGTCCCGGCCAAACGCGGCGCGCAGAAGAAGGTCGGCCAATGGAATGTGCAGGAGGTGCGCGCGATCGGATCAAAGATCACCGTCATCCTCAATGGAGACGTGATCGTCGACGCCGACATCGCGGGCATCACGGACACCATGGACCATAAGCAGCACCCCGGCCTCCACAACGCCAAGGGCCACATCGGCTGGCTGGGACACGGAACCCGCGTAGACTGGCGCAATATCCGCATCAAGGAGGTTCCCGCGGACTATCAGATTACCCAGGCGACCGACAACAAAGCGCCCGCAGGATTCACCGCCCTCTTCAACGGCAAAGACCTGACTCACTGGAAAGGCGTAACCCGCACGGAGAAATTCGACAATCCGCTCGTTCGGCAAGCGGCAACCCCTGAAAAACGCGCCGAGATCCAAGCCAAGGCAGACGAGGAGATGCGCTCAAGCTGGTTCGTGCGCGATGGCGGCACGCTCTATTTCAATGGCAAAGGCAACAGCCTCGCCACCGCCAAGGATTACGGCGACTTCGAGATGTATGTCGATTGGCGCCTGCTGACGGTGCGAGGCGATAGCGGCCTGTACCTGAGGGGATCGCCGCAGGTGCAGATATGGGACGCTCACAACCAGTGGAATATCGGGTCAGGCGGTCTCTACAACAACAAGAAGAATCCGAGCAAAGCCCTGGCGATCGCCGACCATCTGATCAACGATTGGAACACCTTCCACATCAAAATGGTCGGCGACAGGGTGACCGTAAAACTCAACGGTGTCCTAGTGGTCGACAACACCGTTCTCGAGAACTATTGGGACCGCAACCAGCCGATTTTCCCGAAAGAGCAGATCGAGCTGCAGTGCCACGGCGACCCGATCGAGTTCAAGAACATCTACATCCGCGAATTGCAATAAGGCTCCGGCGGGCCACCCCAGCAGCCTGCGCTTGCCGCGACGACCAGCGCAGGCTGTTGTAACCGTCCCGACGACGAAGCCCAAAAACAAGAACGTTTTCGAATTCGCTTAGAACGACTGCATCTGTTTAAGAAGCATCTGATAAATATGGAAAAGTTTGATTATGCTTATGCCGGCTAGCCATGTGAGGCCCAGCGTCGCCAAGGTCCACAGCGCTTTTCGACCGGGCTTCATTTGCGGGTTCCACCAGATCATCGGCAAGGCGAAAGGGGGCACGCAGAGCAACATGACGACAATGGATACCGTGCGGTAATACCACGGCAAGAGGTTTTCCGCAGGCACCGGTGGCGGTGGGCGTCCGCGCCCATCGAGAAATTCGCCGCAGTGCTTACATTTAATTGCGGCGTCTTGAATCTCTTCGGCGCAAAATGGACATTTTTTCATACGCTTCTTTCAGACTGACAATCCGTTGAGATTCAGTATACCCTTCCGCGACCCGCGGCACAAGTCGCGCCCATTGCGAAAGCGTTGCTTTGAGACGCGGCGGGGCACATCCACTCATACGGCACACGCGCCAGAGACCTCAATAAAAGCATCGACGTTTTCGGGATAGAGTCCGTTTCTTTTGTCCATGGAAAACGCCCTGCGATATCGGCGGAAAGGCCTTTTTTACCGGTCTTGATCACACCTCAAACCTGATTCCGGAAACCTAACGCCGCCTTTTCCTTATCCCGCCTTGTTTCAGATCCGGTTTTTTGCAATAATCTGACCCGTTGCTTGTAAGCAAGCGGCAGAAACAATCGATGATAAGTTTTTTTAAACGCGACACAACCCCCATTATCCGCGAACGGGTTGCGCATTGCATCTCGCGCGCTAATATCGACCCGGACGCGCTCAAGGTCCTCTATCGCCTCACAAATACCGGACATATCGCTTTTCTGGTGGGCGGCAGCGTGCGTGACCTCCTTCTCGGCCGACAACCTAAAGATTTCGACGTTGGCACGGATGCCCGACCCAATGACATCCGCCGCCTTTTCCGAAACTGTTTTCTCATCGGACGCCGGTTCCGCCTCGCGCACATCGTCTTCGGACGTAAAATCATCGAGACCAGCACGTTCCGCAAGCAACCCGAGGCGACGGAGAGCGAGAACGGACTTTACCAGGCGGAAGACAACACGTTCGGCACGCCGGAAGAAGATGCCAAACGTCGCGACTTTACCGTCAACGGCTTGTTCTACGACATCAAAACGTTTTCGGTCATCGACTATGTCGGCGGACTAAAAGACCTCGAGAAGAAAGTGCTGTCCAGCATCGGCGATCCCAACATCCGTTTTCGCGAGGATCCGGTCCGCATGATGCGGGCCGTAAAATTTACCGCACGTCTCGGGTTCACCATGGATCGGGCCTGTCGTAAAGCCATCCTCAAGCGCCACGCCGACATCCTGAACGCCTCGGCGCCCCGCGTTTGCGAAGAAGTTTTCAGGCTCTTCACCTACAACTCCTCCTGCGCCGCGTTCAAATTGCTGTGGGAGCTCGAAATGATGAAAGACCTCCTGCCCGACGTCAGCGCCTATATCGATGCGACCGGTGCCGGGAAATCGCCTCTGTGGAAGTATCTCACGGCACTGGACACGGATCGGGAAAGCATCGAACTGACCAATGGCGTGCGTATCGCATGCCTTTTCTATCCGCTGTTTCTGGAGCGCTTGCATAAAGAGGAGGCCCTTTTCCCAAAAGGGCGCGTCAACAAGCAGCATATCGCCCGTTTAGTGCTCCACCAGACCGCTCTGCATCTCCACATTCCTAAAACCACCTTTTTCACGGCCGTGGCCCTCATGGACGTTCAACGGCGATTTTCCGAATCGCCGGCAAAGGGCCGCGGACACCGGTTCCTGTTCCATCCCGCGTTTCCCGAAGCGCTGGCGTTTCAACGCATCCTGCTCGCCGCCGAAGGGGGCGACGCCACCGTGATCGACGAATGGCAGACGCTCTATCGGCGCGAGGTCCTGGAAAAGGCCGCGGCGATGCCGCGCGAGGCGGGATTGTCCGACGAAGAGACGAGTGAACCCCGTGACGCAGAGGAAGAGGCCCCGAGACCGCGCCGCCGGAGACGTCGACGCCCGCAGCGGCACGAAGCGCCCGAACAGTACGATCAGACGGGCAAGGACGAGCGGCCCGCCATCACCGTCACAGAGGTTCCCCCCGAATCAAGGTCTGCCGACGGCGGCAACTGACCCCCCCGCCGCCGCAACACAGATCACAGCCCCTTGACTTTTTTCCGACAAACCGGATACGATCAAGCACATGAAGGTCTTGTGGATCGATCTGATATCAGAACTCGGCGGCGCGCAGTATAGCATGCTGGATGCCTGCACGATGTTGCCTCGACCCCGCGTCGAAGTCTCTGCGGCGGTCCCTAAAGGACCTTTATTCGAACGTTTATCCGCCGCAAAGCTGCCTGTTTTTCCCGTTTCCTCCGTGAGGGCCTATAAATGGGGATTCGGCCTTTTCTCCACATCGGCCAAGCTGCTGCAGGCGCCCCGCACGGTTTCGCAAATCGTGCGGGCCGTTAAGCCGGACATCATCCACGCAAACAGCCTGCCGGCTTTCCTTGCCGCACACTCCTTGTTTTCGCCCATTCCCATCATCTGGCATGTGCGCGATTTGCGTCTGCCGGTGTTAATCGCGCGTGCGGCCTCAAAAAAAGCCGCGCGTATCATTGCCGCCTCCGGAGCGATCGACGAATATCTTGTGGACATCCTGTCTCCCCGCGTTTTGGGCCGGATACGAGTGATCCGCAACGGCATTGATCCAGCGCGCTTTGCCAACGGAGACAAAGGCCGCGCGCGCAAGCGTTTCGGGCTTCCGGCGGAGGGGCCTGTCATCGGCATGATCGCCCACCTGATCCCATGGAAGCGCCATGACGCCTTTATTCAAGCGGCCGCAATCGTCCGCCGCAAACACCCGAATGCACATTTCGTCGCAGTCGGACGCGACCTTTTCCATGAGAACGCCCGCTGGGAAAAACAGCTCGATGACCTTGTCGCGCTAAACGGGCTCACCGGTTCATTCCACCGGATAAAAGACTGCGACACCGTGGAGGACGTTCTCCCCGCCTTTGATCTGCTGATGCATCCCGCGTTGAACGAGCCCTTCGGACGTGTCATCTGCGAGGCGATGGCCGCCGCCATACCCGTCATCGCCGCAGATTCCGCAGGGCCTGCCTCCATCATCAAAAAAGGCGTCTCCGGCATTCTCGTCCCTGACGGCGACCCGCAAAAGATGGCGGCCGAAGCGCTCGCACTGCTGAGCGATCCGGCACGCGCCAGCCAGTTCGGCGCAGCGGGGCGCAACCTCATTCTGGACCACTACACCACGCGCCACGTCTGCGAGCAACTCGTCAAAGAGTACGTCGCCCTGCTTGCCGAGACGACCCTTTCCCACGACGACGACTGAATGAAAGTCGGCCCACGCGAAGGGTTGGGACGGTGTCGGGTCACACCCGTCTTCTCGCCAAGCGCGGCCATCCGTCGAGAAAGCACCGAACGGCCCATCGCTTGCGGGAGATAAGCGCATCCAGACCCCGAGCCAAAGTCAGCCGGTTTTTCAGGAAACATCGAGCCATGAGGCGCTTTCTCGGGCTCAGCCGCTTCAGCGCAAAAATGCCGGCCGTCATGTGATCGTACAGTTCCTTCCTCGTCTGCCGCAGCAACGCGGGTTGCCGCAGGAGATTCACATCTCGGAAAAAAACCGCGACACACGTTTTGTAGATCAGAACGGTGAGGCAGACGGCGATACGCCCGCGCTCCGGACGCGGGCAGCGATAGGCCCGAGAAATAGGCATCCAGAACT
This sequence comes from uncultured Lentisphaeraceae bacterium, assembly GCA_964612775.1. GTDB lineage: Bacteria > Verrucomicrobiota > Kiritimatiellia > RFP12 > UBA1067 > DAOPZC01. Next base: position 4,464 of record CAZTDL010000115.1, on the reverse strand, counting down.
CTGGCCCCTCGGCTCTATAGGAGCACAACCACTGTTCTGAGAAACGCTGATGCGTCACCGACGCGGGGTTGTCGCGATAAAAAACCAACGGGCGGGAAGTCCTATTGAAATGAGCGGCTTCGCCCTTGTCTCCCGGCACCTTCCAGACCCAATTCCTATATCCTTACTTTAGAATTCCTTATTCCTTATCCGGGCCAAGCGTGATAAAGTAATTCACTTTCATTCGACCTAAGGAGGCAAACCATGTGGAATTACAGCGAAACCGTAATGGATCATTTCCGCAACCCGCGTAACGTCGGCAAGATCGAGAACCCTGACGGGACCGGCACGGTCGGTTCGCTCGCGTGCGGTGACGCCTTGACGCTCATGTTTAAACTCGACGAGAGCCACCACATCGTTGACGTCAAGTTTCAAACTTTTGGTTGTGCCAGCGCCATCGCCTCATCGTCAGCCCTCACCGAGATGGTCAAGGGGAAAATGATCGAAGAGGCCGAGAAAATCACCAACAAAGACATCGCCCGATTTCTCGGCGGTTTGCCCGACCAGAAGATGCACTGTTCCGTCATGGGGCGCGAAGCGCTTGAGGCTGCCATCCACAACTACCGAACGGGCGAGACGATGGTCAAGAACCTCGAGGACCATATTATCTGCACCTGTTTCGGCGTTTCGGAAAACGAGATCCGCCGCGTGGTGACCGAAAACAATCTGACCACCGTTGACGAGGTTTCCAACTTCTGTAAGGCGGGAGGCGGTTGCGGCATGTGCCGTACGGACATCCAGAAGATCATCGACACGATCCGTAACGAACAGAGTGCGCAACCGTCCACCCCCACGCCGAGCGCGCACAAAAAACTGACCAATATTCAGAAGATCAAGCTCATCGAAGAGATCATCGACCGAGAAATACGCCCGCAACTCAAGAAGGATGGCGGCGACATCGAGTTGATCGATATCGTGGGAGACCGGGTGGTTATCGCTTTCCGCGGCATGTGCGCGGGTTGCCACTCGGCCGCTTTCACCCGTGAAGATTTCATCGCGTCAAAGCTCCGCGAGTTTGTCGACCCCTCGATCACGGTTGAAGAGGAAGGCAAATGACGGCGGCGGGGATTTTTCTCCGTTTCTCAGGTTTCCGGTAAGCACGTTTACGTTTTCGAATTCCCATCATGAAAACCATCTATTTCGATAACAATGCAACGACCCGTGTGGCACCCGAAGTACGCGATGCCATGATGCCTTTCTTGAACGAGCTCTACGGCAACCCGTCGAGCATGCACACCTTTGGCGGGCAAGTCGCCAAATACGTGCAAGAGGCAAGGGAAAAGATCGCGGCGCTCATCAACGCCGAGCCATCCGAAATCATCTTCACCAGCTGCGGCACGGAAAGCGACAACATGGCCATCCACGGGAGCGCCGAGCTGATGGGACCGCAGGCCAAAATCATTACCTCGCGCGTGGAGCATCCCGCTGTGCTGGGCCCCTGCCGCCGCTTGAAAGACATGGGGTTCATCGAAACAGAGATCCCGGTGGACAGTGTCGGGCAACTCGATCTCGAGGCTTTCCGAGAGGCGCTCAAAGGGCACCACCCGGCCATCGTCAGCATCATGTGGGCAAACAATGAGACCGGCGTGGTCTTCCCGATGGAAAAGATCGTGGAGATCGCCAAAGAGGCCGGCGCCGTCATGCATTCCGATGCCGTCCAGGTGGCCGGAAAAATCCCCATCGACGTCAAGAAATTACCCGTTGACATGCTCTCCTTTTCGGGACACAAGCTGCACGCGCCGAAAGGCATCGGCGTCTTCTATCTGCGGCGCGGCACGCGCCTCAAAACCTTCATGTTGGGCGGACACCAAGAGAACGGCCGCCGCGGCGGAACCGAGAACGTCCCCTATATCGTCGGCCTCGGACGGGCGACCGAGCTGGCGACGGCGAACATGGATTCCGAGCGCCGCGAGCTGACCCGTCTGCGCGACAAGCTTGAGACCGGCCTTTTGGCGAGTTGCCCCGACGCGCGCGTGAACGGCGATTGCGCCCACCGCCTGCCAAACACCACCAACATGAGTTTTGAGTACATCGAAGGCGAGGCGATTCTCTACCACATGAGCGATCTTGGCATCTGCGCTTCAACCGGCTCGGCCTGCGCGGCCGGCTCACTCGAGCCCTCGCACGTGATCCGCGCCATGGGCGTACCGTTCACGGCCGTGCATGGCTCGGTGCGCTTCTCGCTCAGCCGGTACAACACCGAAGCCGAAGTGGACTACGTGCTCGAGCAGATGCCTAAAATCGTGCGCAAACTGCGTTCACTCTCGCCGTTTGGCAAAGGCGACACACTGCCCGTAAACCTGTAACACAGCAGGGACGACCGACCGGTCACCCCGATACGAAACAGCGACTTTGAACACCGAAATTCTCCAATCGTGCCGGCTCTGTCCGCGCGCCTGCGGCATCGACCGCACCGCAGGAAAAACAGGTTATTGCAAAGCGGGAATTCTGCCCCGCGTGTTCCGTTACGGGCCGCACTTCGGCGAGGAGCCGCCCGTCAGCGGCACGCGCGGATCGGGCACGGTTTTCTTCGCGCACTGCACGCTGAGCTGCGTCTACTGCCAGAACCACCCGTGGAGCCAAGGGGGCCAGGGAGACGATCTTTCCATTGACGCGCTCCGCGATATCTTCAAGAAACTTGCGGGCGAAGGGTGCCATAACTGGAATCTTGTGTCGCCCACGCCTTGGCTTCCGCAAATCAGAGAGGCGGTCGCCCCATTACTTCGCGCTGGAATCGCACGGCCTTTTGTGTATAATACGTCGGGTTTTGAAGCACCGGAGACTCTGGAAGCATTCAGCGAGCTGGCGGATATCGCTTTGATTGACCTGCGTTATGCCACGCCGGAAGCTGCGTTTGAAGGGTCTGATGCGCGATATTATGTCGAGGCCTCGCGACGCGCGTTTCTTTGGTTTTGGAACCGTCTCGGGCCGCTGACGACTGACGCTGAAGGCATTGCCGAACGGGGCGTGATATGCCGACTGTTGGCCCTGCCTGGACGCGTGTCGGAAGCGATCACGAACCTCGAATGGCTGGCCGAGACTGTCGGCACCGACGTACACATCAGCGTGATGTCGCAATACACGCCGGTGTTTCGCGCGTTGCAGTCGGAAGGTTGGAACAGAAAAGTTTCCGAAGAGGAGTACGCACGCCTCACGGAAGCAGCCGAAGACCTCGGATTTGAGAACGGCTGGATACAGGATTTTGAAGGCGATGCGCCCGCCGACCTGTTGGGGCAAACGATGCCCGCGGGAGAAGGCGCCGTGGGTACGGCACAGTCCGCACCCGCGAAGAGCAGTGTAGAGTGAAACATGCCGTACCGCGGGTGCGGCTGAAAGGTTGACGATGAGCGGTCATAATAAGTGGTCCACCATTAAGCACAAAAAGGGCGCGGCTGACGCCAAGCGCGGAAAAATTTTCTCGAGAATCGCCAAGGAAATGACCATTGTGGCCAAGAACGGTGGCGGTGATCCGGGAAGCAACCCGACCCTCCGCACCCTGATCTCCAAGGCCAAGGCCTGCAACATGCCGAACGATAACATCGAACGCGCCATCAAGAAGGGCACGGGCGAACTTGCGGCGGATGTCCTTGAAGAAATCACCTATGAGGGTTACGCTCAGGGCGGCGTTGGCCTCGTGGTCAAAGTGCTGACCGACAACAAAAACCGCGCGGCGGCGGAAGTGCGCAATATTTTCAAGAAGAACGGCTCTGATTTCGCGGGTTTGGGTTCTGTCTCGCGCAACTTCGAGCGCAAAGGCACGATCATGATTCCGGCCGCCGACGGCGTGACCGAAGATAAGTTAATGGAAATCGCCCTCGGCGCTGGCGCCGACGATTTGATCACCGAGGAAGGCGGATTCACGGTAACCTGTCAGCCGATCGCATTTTCCGAAGTCTGCGCGGCGCTCGAAGCGGCCGGCATTGCCATCGATCAGGAAAACTCGCAGGTCGGGCTCGTGGCTCTTACGCTCGTCCCCGTTGCGGATATTGCCGTCGCCAAAGCCGTCAACAAGTTCGTTGCCGCTTTGGAAGAGCATGATGACGTTCAGGACGTCTACACCAGCATGGAGCTGGACGACGCGACCGCAGCCAAGCTTGAGCAAGAAGAAGAATAAAGCGGGGATAATCCCTCACGTTCCGAGTGACAGGGCGCAGGCGTTTATGCCTGCGCCTTTTTTTGAGTCGAGAAGGGCGTCTCTCGCCAAATTCGGCACCTCTGTTCCTTTTCTGATCTCAGCCGTTACTCCGGCATGCCGCAACGGCAGAACCGACCGGGATAATGAGGCGATTGATAATCGCTTCAACCGGGAGGCGTCCCCGTCCAGAACGTTGGTCGCCACAGGCAGCCACACGGGGTTTGACATGCCTACGCAAGCCTCTATCCCAACAATCGGGTTTCAGCCACGGGCAATGCTAAACCCGAAGA
>CAZTDL010000114.1:0-9775 GCA_964612775.1 uncultured Lentisphaeraceae bacterium | reverse complement strand
GCCGAAAGGTCATGGTGGCCAGGCCGGGCCCCTGTTTGCGCTGCGGCGCGCCCATCCAGCCTTCCAGTATTTCCCGAACCCGATTGAACACCGGGCCGATTGGCCCCGCCTCGCGCTGAACCAGATCGATATCCTCGGAATAACGCTTGGGGCCGTCGAAGAACAGTTTGTGCAGGGCTGTCCCGCCCCGGAAAACCAGTTGGCCGCTGATTTCGGCGTCTGAGAACAACTCCGCAAGCACCCGGCTGATAATCAGGTCTTGCTCCACCATGGCGTCCGCCTGCCAAGGGTGTCCGGCCGTCCGCCACTCGATAATGTCCGCGCGTGGAATCACAGTTCGCTCTCCGGTTTCTCGTTGACGATGATCGCCCATGCGGCATCGCGTGGGCCGCTGCGCCGCTTGACCGACGGATTCAGCGGAACGTACACGGTCTTCCGTCCTCGTACCTCGCCTGCAAGAGGGGCGGCGAGCTTCTGAAAGCCAAGAGAATCGAGCATCCAGCCCAAGCGTTGCAGGATCGCGTTGCACGGCTCTCTGCGGGTTGCGGCGGCCAGTTTGTCCGCATCCAGCGACTCGGCCAGTTCGGTCAAGACCGTGGCCGCCGCGTCCATACTGCCGTAGTGTTTCTGAAAGCGGATGAGGTCGATCGCTGTCCATTCGGGGGTGGCAACGGGGATGTCCCCGGTCTGCATCCGGTGTGGTTGGGTCAGTGCCACAGCCATACCGGAGAAACGGAGGAACCGGATGCGCAACACAGGAGAGTCCACCCCGCGCAGATATTCGGGCACCACCACCTGCAGTTCTTGGGGACGCTGATGCGCCGCGCCGTGCATCATGGCCGCAGACAGGCAGCCCACATAGAAGGGCGAGCCGAGATACTTCATGAGGTCGGACAGGAACCATTCGGCAGGCACGCAGCCCGCGGCGGCATACGCCAGCGGCACCAGCACGTAAAAGCCCCGACGCGTACGGACCAGCCTGCCCTTGCCGCACAACCGCTGCAGCGCCTTTATCAAGGTGGGAGCCTCTAGCGCCAAAGCCTGGCGGACTTCCTCCATAGTAAAAGAGTAACGTCCGGACCGTTCCAGTCCGTTCACCCATTCGCCGAGACTTTGAAGTTGCTCATTCATGACGTGTTAAATATAGCACAACTGGACATAAAAAGTCCACTTACAACATTTCAAACATTTCTCGTAAAGCTGTCAGTCTGTTACTACTTCAATTATTCAGCGGTCAAGAAACGAGTTACATTATAGAAAAAATAGACTATTTTTCTATAAGTCTAAGGGGTGATTGTCATGTGTAACTCTATCCGCAGCAAGATACTTTCAAGGATTTACGGCCATGGTGGGGGGTGGATCTTCTCCTCGCATGACTTCATCGGGGATTTCCGGCGATATGAGATTGACCAGACGTTGTCTTCCCTGGCTAAGGCGGGGGACATCCGCAGAATCTTGCGGGGCATTTATGACTACCCCCGCTATAGCGAGATACTGAAGCGGCCGGTGTCTCCTGATTTGAGTGAGGTGGCCGCCGCATTGGCGCGAAATTCAACTGGAATATCCTGCCGGAGGGCAACACGGCTCTGAATTTGCTGGATCTTTCAACGCAGGTCCCTGCGAAGTACATCTATTTCTCCAGCGGGCCGAGCCGCACGTACGATATTGATGGGCAGATGTTGGAATTCCGGATGAAGTCAAGCCGCGAGACCGCTATGCGGCATCCCGAAAGCATGCTGGTTGTCCATGCGCTGAAGACGCTGGGGGAGGCATACGCGACACCGCAACTCATCGCCAAGCTCAAGACCAAGTACTCCGCCGACCAGTGGCGCAAGATCAAAGCCGACACCACCACTGTGACGGGGTGGGTTTATGACATCATCCGCAGCATGGCCGATGAAAAGGAGACCACATGAGGGCTCCGAGACACGGTCACTGTTGGCGCTCTGCTCAGAATCGAACCGGTGCATTTTTTGCAACAGTTGCTTAGACGAAGTGATCGGTTCACAAGTGATTTGTCACAAGAATTTTACTACGCCTGCGCCCGAAGAGTCGATTGAAGGGCTGTTGTTCACCCGCTTGGAGAGTCTGTTTTGGCTCAAAATTACCACACACATACCACACACAGCGCCAGCGGGGGCAAAGACGGCATTCGGTAATGGTTAGAAAGTCAATCGGGCATGGTTATTGTTTAGTTCGTCACCCTGGTTGTGTGTGCTTTTGTGTGTGGTTTTGACCCTCTTATTTCGATCTGTTTCAAGTTGTAGCAGGGTAAAAGTGTGAGCCGGTCATATAAACGAAAAACCCCATTTCTATTGGTGTTTTTCAATAAAAACGGAGTAAAAAGGCTGGTGGGCGGTGAGGGACTCGAACCCCCGACATTCTGGGTATAAACCAAAGACGCAAATAGCAATAATAAAGGAAATTCAGCCTATTACGTCCATCAACATTTGATGTTTCGGCAAATGTTCGGTAAATCTGCTTGCTATACATGCCCTACTTTTGCATAATTGCGCACATCGAACCAAATGGGTTTGAAAGCGAGGTGCGTATGGGTCTGGAACTGAAAAAGGGGCGCGACGGTCAACTGGTAATGACGTGGTACGGGCGTTGGACTGAGAACGGGAAGCGCAAGAGCACCGCCCTATGTGCTGCATTGGGAACGGCACCGGCTTCCCTTTCCATACATGACGAGGGAGACGCGGCTTTTGAGAGATCCCGCAAAAAGGCAGAGGGGCTTCTTGCCAACCACGAGAGAGAAGCGAGCCAGAAGGGGCACGCCGATCACCTCATGGAAAGGCTGATCGAAGCCAAGACCGGCAGCAAGGTGGAATATGCGCGGCTGGCAGAACTTCCTGCCTTGTGGCGCGGAATTGACCGCGAGGGCGGGGCACCTTCCGACAAGCACCTCGCTTGGTGTGATTCAGTTTTCAAGCGGTTTGCGGCGGCGGTGGCGTGCGAATACCTTTACGAGGTGAAGCCGGATCATATCAAGGCGTTTCTGGACGGGGTGCGCAAGACCCACACCAACAAGACCGTAAAGGACATGACAACGGTTATACGTGCGGCCTTCAAGCGGCTATTGCCCGTCGGTTCGGAAAACCCCTTCGGCAAGACCATACAGAAGCGCAAGGCGCGGGTGGCGGGCGACGGCGGCATGGTGGCGCGGCTGGCATTGACAGGGACGCAGCTTGAACAGCTTTACGAGACCGCCCGACCCGACCCCATGCTTTACGCGCTGACCGTTTGCGCGGCGTGTACGGGAATGCGAATAGGGGACGTTTGCCAGTTGCGCTGGCAGTCTGTTGACCTGCGGGCGGGCTGGGTACGGGTGGCCACATCGAAGACAGGCGTCGAAATCGAGGTGCCGATATTCGACAGGTTGCGCGAGGTTTTGGAGTCCGCCCTTGCCGACCGCGAGCCGGAAGCGGTTTATGTTTGGCCGGATGCGCAACTCCTATTCGAGGGGAAGCCTAACCCGGAATACGTCTATGACGCCAACGACACCCCCGAAGAGCGCAGGGCTAAGGCGTATCTCATTCTCCCGAACCCGAACGGGATTTACTATCGGGGCAAGGCGTTGTTTGCGCGGGCTTTTGCTGATACTCCGCCTAACGCGCTCAGGATGCGTCAGGACGCGCCAGAGAGTGCCGACCTTGCCGAGGTGTTCCCCAAGGTGTCGGAGGCCGTCAGGGGCGCGGGATTCACTGATTCCAAGCGTGACCGCGTTATGGACACCCTCACACGCTACGCACGCGGCGAGAGTTACCGGGAAATCGAGAAAGCGACCGGCCGGAAACGGTGCATCATATCGCAGGACTTGCATGATGCGGAGTTGGTTTCCAACTATCGCTTGCGGTGCGGTTTGATCGGCGCGAAGGGCACAGCCAAGAAAAGCGGGCGCGACCTCAAAACGCTGATTGCCGACACACGGCAGGGCCGGAAGATCGGGCAACACGCCGCCTCACTGCTTGGCTGGCACAACTTGCGCGGCACGTTCGTTGTCTTGGCTCTAAACGCCGGGGTGCCGTTTGAGACGGTGGCGAAATGCACCGGGCATCAGACGGCGAGGATGATCCGCGACCACTACGACAACCAGACCCGAGAGCACACGAAACAGGCCATGCAAAGCGCAGGGGTGCAGCTTAGCGGCAAGGGCGCGAGGAAGGCGCTGCCGGAAGCCGACCCCGTGGCGCAGGTGGCGGCGCAACTGCGGGCCATGAGCGAGTCCGACCGGGCGCGGCTGGCGGAACTGCTGAAGCCGAGGGCGGGCAAAGTCCCGTGAAGCTTGACGGCTATATCAGAAAAGGGATAACATGTCTTCCATGAAACCGCTTCGATGGCTACACGGTGAGGTGAAGACCCCGCCCATGACCACGGCCGCGCGGAAGGAATTGGGCTTCTTGCTGCGGGTGATTCAGGACGGCGAGGCGCTCGCCATGCCGCAGTCGCGGCCCATGCCCGACATCGGCGCGGGGTGCCACGAGTTGCGCGTAACAGACGCGGGCGGCGAATGGCGGCTTGTCTACGCGGTCACGCCCGAGGCGGTCGTCGTATTGGACGTGTTCAAGAAGACGACGCGGACGACGCCGCAAACGATTCTGACCCGGTGCGCACGGCGGTTGCGCGACTACCACAGGAGGGACTCGAAATGAAAGAGATCGGCAAAGGATGGGTTGAGGGAAGCGCGCAGGAACTGCTCGGGCTCACCGACGCGGAAGCGGCCTATGTTGAAACCAAAGTCGCGCTCACCCGCGCCGTCCGCGAGCGGCGGCTTGCGCTCGGGCTCTCGCAGGCCAGCATGGCCAAGGCGCTGGGAACCAGCCAGAGCCGCTTTTCGTTCATTGAGAAGGGCGACCCTTCCGTCACCATCGACCTGGCCCTTCGCGCCCTTTTCGAGACGGGTATGGATGTGCGCGGCGTCGCCGCGCTCATGACGGGCGGGGCTATCCGGAAAGCCCCTTCCGCGACCCGGCGTACGCCGCGAAGACGCCTTGCCTCGCCAACGGTTTGAACGGCAGGTGAACCATGGCACTCACAAAGAGTTATCGTGAAACGGTCGTCAAACGGATACAGGGCGACCCCGCTTTCGCCCGCGCTCTTTACGCCGAGGCCGTGACCGCGATCCTCAACGGCGAAACGGCGGTTGGGCTATCACAGCTTCGTGACATCGTTCACGCGCTTGTCACATTCGCCGAACTGGCGCGTATAACGGGCGTCGGGGAGAAATCTTTACACCGGGCTTTGTCGGCTCACGGCAACCCCACGACGACCACGCTTGGCCGGATCACGTCGGGGATCAGCAAGGCCACTGGATACGCGCCGCGCCTCGCGGTGTGAACGAACCCGCAATGAAAAAGACCGGCAGCGGATGGGTTGAGGGGAACGCCGAAGAACCGCTCACGTGAGCCGACCCGCAGGCAACGCGTGCGGCACAGTTCCAAACGCTTTCACAAGCCGACCGGGCGCGACTTACAAGGATGCTTAAGAAAGGTGGCAAACATGACAAACGTGAGCGGTATCGTTCTTGAACTCCGGCAAGCGGCATGCGACTCATCAGTTGCGGTCTCTGACTTACTACGAAGAGCATTGCGTGTTGCAAGTGAGTTGAAAGTCCTTGACCAAGCACCTTGGATTCAGTCCGAGTCGGAGGGGTATTTAGAAATAAATGGAAATTATGATCTTATTCCGTCATACAGGTTTTTAACGAGTAAACTTGACCAAGAAATTATTTCACCCAGCGGCAACTGCATTGGGTATCGTGACCCATTTACATTTGGACTAAACCCTTCCGACCCCATCGCAAATACCGAAGTGTTTCCGTGTCATGTGCCGATTCCTGAAATCGAAAACATTCTTGAGGATGAACATAAGAATAGTTTTGTGCATGTACCTTGTCAGCCGGACTTAGAGATATACTACAAGGAGGATCAGAGAATTCTCGCCCCCTCGGCCCCGACAGTGCTGACTCTTCAAGCATCAACATTGCGCAGCATTCTCGATGCCGTTCGGAATAGAATCCTCGATTGGGCGTCACAACTTGATGAGAAATGTATTAGCGGCGGAAACTTATCATTCTCCGATGAACCGACGAATGCCGAGCGCGCTGATATTGTCGATGAGCCGCCCGCAAAGACCGGCGCGGGCGAGCCGCAGAAGCCGACCAAAAAACGCGCCTATACCCCATGGCCTAAAACCGCGCAAAAAGCGGTCGGCGAACTTTGGGTTTCATTCCGTAGGAATGGCGGCACGCGGGAAGAAGACTGCTATGAAGAGCACAAAGCAGCGGCGCGGCTTCCCGTGTGCATCAAGAGCATTGATGACTTCCGGAAATGCAAAGAGGCCGCTGAAAAACAAGCCCTAATCCCGCGCCTTCACCAGAAGCGAGGGAAAGCCAAGGGAAAGACCTGTCAATAGGGCGTATACCAAAACGCACCAAATATAACCACTACTGAAAACCCCGTCCGGCATTGCCCGAAACGGGGTTTCTTCGTGTATCAACAAGGCCGCTGAAAAACAAATCCCCCGGCTTTCCCTTACCTTTCCCTTTAGCACCCTACCTTGTCAGTGTGCGAACGCAGAGGGCGAACGCGACAAACTAAAGAGGCACGGAATGAACAGGGAAGAAATCATGATGCGGGTACTGACCGCCACCCCCGAAACAATCGGGCGAGTTGCGGAGGTCTTAGACGGGAGACCGACCGAGACCACAACGGGCGACCGCCGCTTGCTGACACTGACCGCGGCTGCGCACGAGCTGAACCTGTCCAGAATGAGCATTCATAGAATGTGCAAAGACGGTCGGCTGCCGACAATCACCACGCGGGCCGGACGCCGCAGGATTGCCAGTGCTGCAATCACGGAGTTTCTGAAAGGGGCGCCCAATGAAGACAGGAACAACCACCCATTATACCCTCTGCCGTTTCAAGAACAGGCCCGATGCCCGTTGCCGGAAGCTGCCAAGATGCAAGGCTTGTAACCGCGTGCTGGCGTTCGACTGGGGCACCGGCTTTTGCTTCGACTGCGAACAGAAAGCTAAGGCCGCCGCCGTCAACGTGAAAGGAGGTGGAAAATGAAGGCGACTCTTGAAAGAGCCACGAAAGACGCCGCTCCCGTCACACCCCCAGCGCTTGCCGCGCAGGCCGATCCGCTTGCGAACCTGAAGAGCTATTGCGGGGCGGCGGCAGACGCGCCTGAAAGTCAGTCGGTTGCGGACGGTAACCCGGCAATAAGCCAGCCGGAGCCACCCGGCAACCCGATTGAGGCGGCGGCGGCCGGAACCCCTATGCAGTGACGGACTTGGGTAATGCTGAAAGGCTAATAGCCTGGCACGGCGATTCGATCCGCTGGGACGTTGACCGCGGGGCCTGGCGCACTTGGGACGGGACGCGCTGGGCAATTGATTCGGCGTTGGTTATCAAACACTTGGCCGCTGATACCGCACGGCAAATTCGGGAGGAAGCTGCGGTTTACCCCCGCAAAACGAACGAAGATAGGACGGGGCTGGAGCTTTACCAACATGCAATGCGATCTGAGAGCCGGTATAAACTGGCTGCAATGGGAGATGTCGCAAAATCCTGCACCGGAGTTGCTATTAAGACTAAAGAATTAGATGTAGACCCTTGGCTGCTGAACGTCAAGAATGGAACTATTGACCTCAAAACGGGCACCCTGCGCCCCCACGACCGCACCGACCTGCTGACCAAGCTGTCGCCCGTCGAATATCATCCCGACGCAACCTGCGACCGCTGGGAGCGGTTTCTGCGCGACGCAACGGGAGGGGACTCTGAGCTGATATCATTTCTTCAAAAGGCTGCTGGCTACACGCTTACGGGAGATACCCGCGAGGAAAAGATGTTTCTTATTTACGGACCGGAGGCGGCTGGTAAGGGTACTTTTATAGATTCTCTGCAAACGGTTTTGGGGGAATATAGCAAAACGGTTTCTGGTGAGCTGCTTGCCAAACGGCGCTTCGCTAATGCCGGAGCTGCAACGCCCGAACTTGCCGGACTCGCCGGAGCCCGATTGGCCGCCGCTAATGAATCGGGGAATGGCCGTGAAATGGCTGAGGCGTTAATGAAAACCCTGACCGGAGGCGATATGATAACGGCGCGTTTTCTTTACGGGGAGCAATTTGATTTCCGCCCAAATTTCAAACTATGGCTTGCCGTGAATCATTGCCCGAAAGTGTCTGCTGAGGACGGCGGAGTATGGCGGCGTATTTTGCGGGTGGGTTTTGAACATACCGTTACGGCCGAACGGCGTGACGAAACGCTAAAGCCCTATTTACGTGATCCGAACGGAGGAGCACCCTCCGTATTAGCTTGGGCTGTTAAGGGCTGCCTACGTTGGCAAACCGAAGGGCTGGGGATACCTGAAGCCGTTAAAAGATCGACGGAGGCTTACCGGCAAGAGTCTGACCCGCTGGCCGCCTTTATGGAAGATTGCCTAGTCTTTAACCCGCTGGCATGGGTAAGCTGGACGGAGATATGGACCGCATACAACGACTACTCAAACGAAAACGGGATAGGCGAACGTTATCGGGTTTCCCATAAACGATTGCAGGAAAAGTTGAAGGCGCATGATTGCGAACCGGCGCAACGGCAACGAGGAACGTCAACACGGGGATGGGCTGGAGTTGAGATGAAGGAGGGTTGGGGGATCAGAAACCCCAATATTGTATAAGCAGAAACAGGGAAGTGAAATGCACCAAATGCACCAATCCCACCACTTTACAAACTGTTTCCATAAAGAGAATTACTAAGGGGGGCTTGGGATTGGTGGGATTGGTGGGATTGGTGCATTTAATGAGCACAATGGGCTATGCAATAAGCAGTATAAATGGGTGCAATGTACTACTCCAAACGACAATCACCCTCCAAACGAAACACCAACAGGAGAGAAGGAATATGAGAACAGGAATCGGACATGGACGGGAAGCGGCACTGAGCAAATACCGCGAGCGGCTGGCATGGCTGGCCGGAAACGTCGGCGGGCGCAACGACTCGCTGCTGGGGTTGTGCAACTGCGGCGTGCGGGCGGGACTGACAGATGCGCAGATGGAATGTGAGATCATAAGCGCGAGCGGCACCCCGCCTCTGACCATGGACGAAGTGTGCAGGGCCATAGCGAAGGCGCGGTACAGCCCTTATCCATCGCCGGGCCACCGGCGGCGAATACCAGTGTTCATCGCGCCCAACTGGAGGCAAAGCCCCGGACCGCCGCCCCCGCCGCTGGGAAGCGGGGCCGCGTCGTTCGTTGACCGCATGATTGGTCAGGGGAAAGGGCTATTGGCACCGGCACTCATTGCGGCGTCACCGGTGCCGATACCGCCGATATCCCCAGAGCCTTGGAGACAGACCGCTTGCTTCCTTGACGCGATGTATGATGACACCGACTTTCTGTTCTGCGGCGAGCAAGGCCACAAAGGCGTGTTGGGCAAGAACGTGCGCATGGCCAATCACTGGATTCAAGGCATCAACATCTTCCAATGTGCCATATCGCACCCGCTGCTGATCGCCAATCCCCTCACGGGGCAAACCACATTAGCCAAAGAAGGGACCCCGTCACTCCGTTGCGACGCCAACGTGAGGCGGCACCGTTATGCCCTTGTCGAATTCGACGCCATGCCGCTTGAGGAGCAATGCGCCTTCTGGGCCGGTGTGATCACGACGAGAATACTCCCCTTGCGCTCGCTGGTCTTCTCGGGCAGCAAGTCCCTTCACGGGCTGGTTGAGATTGACGCGCCAGACCGCGCCGCATGGGACAAGACGCT
>CAZTDL010000113.1:0-9794 GCA_964612775.1 uncultured Lentisphaeraceae bacterium | reverse complement strand
CACGTCTTCTGCCCCCTCGGCGATGAACGCGCCGTACACCACGGCGTTTCGGTCGATGTAAACGCGGTCGCCGCTTTTGAGCCGCACGAGCCCTGGTGCGTGGATGCCGGGGCCGAACGTCTTCGTCGCCTTCGCCTTCGCTGGGAAGTCGTCCGTGCGCTCCATAAAGAGATGCAGCGCCTTGTGTTCGTCGTCGAGTTCCAGAACATAATATCCGCACTTCGGTAGCGTGAACCGTATCTGGCCGCTTTTTTCGACAACGGGTTTGATGCCTGCGGAAAGAGGACGCACCGTACACCGCTTGAACGGCCGATTCGGCTTCACCTCGAAACGCGTCGGACCGTCGCTCTCGAATGCGAACCACGACGCCGTTTCTGTCTGGTCGAAGGAACGCTGGTGCCCCGGCCAACTGCGGTTGAACGGCATAGCCGAAACGCAGCACGCGCGCACGGGTGCCGCCCGATCCTCCACCGTCATGGCGTAGTCGTCGGAAAGGAGGTTTATCCCCTGCGATTCGGGTAGGTACGTGAATCCCGTCCCCGTCGCGGACGGCGTCACGGGGAAGCGCACGACCGCGCCAACCGCGTCGAAGGCGTACAGGGCAAGAGCGAATACGGTTTTGCTGTTCATGCGGAGTTCCTAGTGGACGGCGATGAAGGTCCCTTTCGGCACGTACGCGCAGAACGCGGTACCGGCGATCTGGAAACCGCGCCAGAGCGCGGACGTCCCTTCGGCGGCGGCGAACGTGATCACGAGATGCCCCTGCACGTCTGCGGTCGCGGCCGTCTTGACGAAATCGCGCACGCCCTCACGGCGCCAGGCCGTGCCAGACGAAACCGCGGTGCCACCTACCGTGAACACGGCCGCGCCAGTACCGTCCTTTTCGCCACCATAGAGATACAACGTATATGTCGCGCTGGGGACGAGCCCGGAGACGGCGAGCGTATAGATGTCTTCCGCCCCCGAGGAGACGAGCCCGTCCGCGAGTGCGCCGCCGAACCCGACGTCTTCATCTGTCGCGGGATTCCCTGCGGCGCGCGTAAGCGCGAACGTCGTCCCCGTTTTTCCGCCGCCTTCGGAAAGACGGAGCGTGCCCGGCGCGATAGACGCCACCGTCCCGCCAACGGCCACCCCGTTCCATACGCCGTCCGAGTAACCCACGCGCCCACAACCAACGAACGTTGCGCTGCCGGGCGCGTTGAAGTCGACCGAGAGGATCGCGTCCGCCGCGTCCGGCAATACCTTCGCCCAGATCGCGGCGTTGTCGCAGTACCCTGCGTCGGTGAAGTCGTACGCGCCATTCGGCCCGACGATAAAGTAGAACGGCTCGCCCGCTTTCAGGTAAACGGACCGCACGTCCGCGTCGAACGAACTCATCAGCGTGGCGTCCATGCCGTCGATCGATGCCGTACCGCCTGCGAGAAGTCCGCCGTTCGCGGCGACATGGCAGGCCACGCCGGTGGCCGTGGGACGCGCCGTGCTGCCGTTGATGTCGCGCACCCCGGCCGTGGCATGGTACACGCCCGTCGACGGCGCGGTGTAGCGACACACCGCCATATTGTCGTTTTTCGGCTGGATATAGAGTTCGTCGCGGTAGAGGAACGTCGAAATCCCGTTCTCCCCCGTGGTGAATGCCACGGTGGCGTTTGCTATGTTCGCTTGGACGGCAGGCAGGCCCCCCGACGCGACTCGCCCGGCGATTTCGTCCACCCGCTTCACGCTCTAAGTCGGCAGCAGCGCGAAACAACCGGCCTCGAATACCCCTAGCGGACCGCGTTGTGTCGGCGTGAGGCCGAACGCCCACGTGTCGCTGTTGGCGTCCGTGAAAGGGTTCGCGGACACGCTCTTCTTGGCACGCACTTCGGCGGCGTATGCGAGTCCCGCGTCGCCTGTCGCGTCCGCAGGCGGGTGGTCGGCATCCGAGTACTTCGTGAAGACGAGCTGGAGTTCCGTCCAGTCGTAGGCGTTGTTCCCGCTCCCGTCCACGAAGAATTCAAACGTCTCGTCCGCGCCGATTTTACGGGAGAACACGCGTTCGCCCGCCGCAGACGGGCAGTTGTATTCCTTCGAGACGAATCCCTCCGCCAGCGTCTTGCCATTCAGACTGAAAAGATACTTCACGCCGTCGCAGATGTCCTGTCCGCCGGATGAGTGGATGTCGCACACCGTCCACTGCACGGAATACCACCCGGCCGTGTCCGGACGGAAACGCAGTACCGCCTCGCGGGAGGAACTCGGCTGTAGCATCACGCCGTGCGCTGACACGGCATCCAGCGCCGACACCTCCTGAGCGGCCGCGTCGTTCGGATTGACGACGAAGATCGGTGCAGCGTTCGCAAGCGCGAGTCCCTTCCAGCCCGAGGCGCGCGCGAACCCCGTCGCGAGGTCTGCGCCGAACTCGGAACGGAAAAGGCACGTCGTGTTGACCGCGGCGATCCACGTCCATGTCCCCCCGTGCGCGGCGGAAACGAACGGATTGGCCGGTACTGCGGCCACGGTATTCGAGTACAACGCTTCGCCGGCGGAGAACGTTTTCTCCACTGTCGCAGCCGTCATCACGAACGGTATCAGGACCGCAACTACCTCTATAAACCGTTCCGTTGTGTTTCTCATGTGCTCGCCTTCCTCAATAGTTTAGATGCGAAAATTATACCATATCCGAATTCTAAAATATCACTTTTTGCGCCACAAAAAAGTCACTTTTTACGCCATTATTTGTGGTATCATATCTCGCATGAACGCAAATCTGGACAACGAGCGCCTCGTTCTGATGCTGCACTCCACGCAGTTCAAATCGTGGCGCGACAAACTGGACGGCGTCAACCGTTTCATGCGCGAACGCCGTCCGGACTGGCGCTTGCAGGTCGTCGACTATTCGGCAGAATCGCCGTCGCCGAAAACCCTCACCGAATTTTGGCGGCCTCTGGGGTTCATCGTGCATGGCGTGTTCGGTCGCTGGCATCCGAGCCTTTCGTCACCGTCGTTCCGGCACCGCCATCACGTCGTTTTTCTGGACTGCAATCCCCCCGTGCAGCGGAAGCCCCACGTTCAGTTTCGCGTGTCCCACGACCCCCACGGGACAGCGGAACTCGCCATCCGTACGTTTCTCGGCATCTCTTACGCGCATTTCGCCTTCGTCGGTACCGACACGCCCTGTTTTTGGAGCGACGAACGCCGAAAGGCATTTCGCGCGGAACTCCAAAAAGCGTTCGGTTCCCTTTCCCTCCGCGAATTCTGGCCTGTCCCCGCAATCAGCGACGGGGCCGTCCCCTCTGACAACCGGAAACGTCTCATGGCATGGCTCCTCGACCTGCCCAAGCCTTGCGGCGTCTTCGCAGTCAACGACGCGCGTGCCTGCGAAATCGCGGGACTCTGTCGTCTTGCGAAAATCCGGATACCTGAAGACGTCGCGCTGATCGGTGTGGACGACGACGACGTCCTGTGCGAGAACACTTCGCCTACGATCACCAGTATCCGCCCCGACTATGAAGAGGCCGGATTCCACGCCGCCGATCTCATGAATCGAGCGATCGAAGGCAATATCAAACCGCCCCGTGAAATCTATTACGGAACGTGCGGCATTACGCGGCGCCTTTCAACACGCATCCTCGCCCGCGAGGACCGTCTTGTCACGAACGCCTTGGAATTCATACGTCGCAACGCCATACTCGGAGCCGACGTCCCTGCCGTGGTTTCCGAGATGGGCTGTTCAAGAAGATCCGCCGAGCGTCGTTTCCGTGCCGCCACCGGGCACACGATTCTCGACGAAATTTCAGAAATCCGTTTTGCGCGTATCTTCGAACTCATCCGCGATCCTAGCATTCCTCTGGACGACATTGCCGATCGCGCCGGCTTCGGTAACGGTAACTACCTCAAAAACCTCTTCAAGGCCCGTTTCGGTACCACGCTTAGCGCCAGGCGCAAATCCCTTATCCGTCCGCAGACTTCCACCGGTACTTGAAAAGCCGGTCGTCACGAACGCTGAAGGTCGCCTTCACTTTTCCGTGTGCGGCAGCATGTATCCGACGATCTGGTCGGCGGAGGATTTTTCGGGTGGCCGTTGGCCTGCCCGTTACGGATAATCCCAGCGAACGCTTGTCACTGACCTCTCGGCGATTGTCTTTGGGCTGGGGGAGGGGGGGGGCATTACTGGCCAAACCGTGCATGTTTCATTTGCTCTACAGATACATCTCGACCGTTCCACAAGTGGATTGGCAATTCCTTTTTCCTGCAGGCGTTGCACCAACTCATCGCACTCGATTTTGGCCTCGCCCGTCACCTTGTCCTGAAAGAACGATCCCCACCTCTTTTCCCGCATGTCGAACCATCCCGCTTGCCGCCGGTCGCGCGTCGCGCGTCAGACCATGCCCGCCTCCCGGCGATCCATCTTATCGCCGCTTTTTCCCCTAGCCAATCTGGCCGCTTTAGCAGTAAACTCCATACCAAACATGGGCGCGGGGGTGCCTCGGCCAATTAAGGGAATCATAAGCATGGGTAGCCCAACAATCAGTTCAGTGATTGCGGAGTTTGGGAAACGTGCCAAGGAAAAACTGTCTAGCCCGGTCGTATGGGGTGATCCGTGCCGCCATCGGGCAGTTACTGGAATACCGGTTCAAACACAAGGGGAAAGCCGCTCTCGAAATCGTGCTGGGCAAGAAACCGACACTAGGGGAAATCACTTTCGTGAAGTCGCTTGGCATTCAACTGACCTATTGGGATGAGCAAAACAACAAATTTCGCGCTGTTTAACGCTCTTGCAGGAGTTCACAATGGCAATCAGTCTTCAGGCCAAAGTCCGAGAATGTAAACTCGACGGATGCAAAAAGTGTGCAAATCGTGCGGAGCGTAGCCACAACTCCGAAGACGGAATCTGCACTCAGAATGTCTCGCTTTTCGACGGGGTACCTATTCGGTGCGTCGGCGAATGGGCCAACGAGAAGACCCATTATCTGTCGCGTTATTTCCAAATCTTCGCGACCGGAATGAAGGACAAATGGGATGGTCATTTGCGGTACGTCGAGGTCTGCTCCGGCCCCGGTCGTTGTAGCACTCGAGACGGTTATGAACAGGATGGCACGTCACTGGCTATCCTGAATAACGAGGCCGTTCGCTATATCAGTGACTCAGTCTTCATCGACTGCAACCGCGTCGCTGTCAACGCCCTGCAATCGCGTATTGACAGCCTGAGCCTGTCTCACAAAGCGCGGGCGACTGTCGCCGACTATAACGCCCCGGCGTCCATCAGGCGGGCGCTGACGGAACGTCCGTTCAAAGGCTTGGCTTTTTGCCTCATAGATCCAACGTCTTGCGATATCCCCTTCGAGACGGTAAAAACCATCGCTGCCTCAGCTGGCGGCAAGTGTGACCTCCTGATATCGTTCTTCTCTAACGTCGATTTCAAACGTAATGCCGTAAACGCGGCCCTTGCCAACTCCTTCGATGATGCCCGCCAGAAGTACACGCGTTTTTTGGGTTGTCCAGACTTTTTCGAACGCAAAGAGGTCACGGACGCCGCTAAGGCCAACAAAAGCGTTCAGTTGGCGCACATCTTCCGCGCCGCCTATGCGGAGAGCCTGGCCAAACTGGACTACATTTGTGCAGACCCCGTGCCGGTATCCGACTATTACCACCTGCTTTTCGCGTCGAAACACGCGAAAGGTCTTGAGTTCTGGAAAAAAGCGACTAAGGTAGCCCCCAATGGTGGACAAGAGCTTTTTTAGGAGACGCTTATGAACGTCATTTACGAACCCAAAGGCCGCGCGAGAGAGTATTCCGATCTCGCCTGCAACCTCTATCGGGGTTGTACCCATGGGTGTCTGTACTGCTACGCACCCGCCTGCATGCGCACCAGCAATGCCAAATGGCACGCCTCTGCCATCCCGCGCACACGCATAATTGAACTGTTCGAAAAGGACGCTAAGCAATTGCGCGGCGACAAGCGCAAGATCCTCTTTAGTTTCCTGAGCGATCCCTACCAGCCGCTGGAGGCCACTGAGCAACTCACCCGCAAAGCCCTCGAGATCGTCAAAAAATACGGCCTCAAGAGCCAGATTCTTACTAAAGGCGGCACGCTGGCAGAGCGTGATTTCGACCTGTTCAAGGCTTGCAAGACCGAACTTGGCGTGACCCTCTGCTTCATGAACGACAGGCTGCGCCAACGTTGGGAGCCCGATGCCGCGCCGGTCCGTGAACGTCTCGCGCTACTAGAAGCCGCGCACGCACAGGGTATCTACACCTGGGTCAGCCTGGAGCCCGTGATCGATCCCGACGAAGCCCTCGCCGTGATCCGCCACGCACACCCCTGGGTCCGCCGTTGGAAAGTTGGCAAACTCAACCACATGAAGTCCGTTGAGAGCAAAGTCGACTGGAAGAAATTCCGCGCTGATGTGAAAGCCCTTCTCGAAGAACTCGGTGCGGCTTACTACATTAAGGAAGACCTCCGCGCCTTCGTTTGACCGCTATGAGTTAACCTCAATGAAGGGCTTCGGAAACGAGGCAAAAAATGAAGGAAAGACTCAGGCGACTATCGGCGGTTCTTGCCAACTTCTCGACGCTTGAGGTCAGGCTCGTTGAGTGTCTTGACTTCCTTCCGTACACGGAGGAAAACCGGCGTGTTGTATCGCATAGATTTGCCCCCATCATTCTCGATGCCTGTAGCTTGGCAGATTCCGTTCTTCGGCACTTCGCCGGTCTGTCTGATGCACGAGCCGACTTCAAACGGCTCTTAGCGGAAGTGGAGGGGCATCTCGAACTTGAGGACGCGATCTCGATCTTCCTGGCTACGGAAATCGTATATCTCAACCCATTTGTTTCATGGAAGACCAAGGTGCCCGTATGGTGGACGGCCTATAACCGCCTAAAGCACGACAGGCTGAATCATTACCCCGAGGCGACGTACGAGAATGCGGTGCTGTCACTCTGTGCTCTGCATCAGGTGTTGGCTCGCGACAGGGACTTCATTCCCAATCTGATTTCAGCCGGCTGGTTCAATACGGACGATCCGTTGTTTGGAGAACTGATATGTGGCCAGCATATCGAGGTGGGGGTCAAGCCCATACAGGTAATGCCCGTAGAGAGCCGGCTCTTCGCGACACCGCTTCATTCCAATTTCGTGGAAATCAGGAATGGTCAACCGTGCTTGATCGACGATTGCTTTTTTAATCCGAGAACTGCGGCTATGATCTCGGCTATTGAGTGTGTTGAAGCAGGCGAATACAGGTGACCCCGCAGGCAACCCCAAGCTACAAGGGGACTGACGTTTTAGAGAAAGAAAGACGTTTATGAAAACCGACTTGCTCAAGAAGCACATCACCCATTACCTGGCGGACAAGGTCAAAGACTCGCAGGCCTACGTGAAAAACCTCGCTGCCGTCGAATTCATTCAAAAAGAAGCCCCTTCCATCGCCAAAAACTCTTCAAGCAGAAAATGCTCGAAGTCTTCGATAAACCCTCGCGAAAATTGCGCACGTGGTTGAACGTTTGCATCGTAGAATAAAGTCGTTAGGTTGAACAGCCATGGCCGACACACCGCCCAAAGTCTTCATATCGTACAGTTGGACGAATCAGCAACATCAAGACCGAGTCCGAGAGTGGGCGGAGCGCCTCATAAACGATAACGTCCAAGGGGTCATGGATCTTTTTGATTTGAAAGAGGGCGATGACAAGTACGCTTACATGGAACGCATGGTCGCCGATGACAGCGTCACGCACGTTCTCATGTTTTGTGACCGCCGCTACGCCGAAAAGGCTGACAAACAAAAAGACACATCCGGCGTCGGAACAGAATCGCAGATCATTTCGGGTGAGATCTATTCACACGTCGCGCAGTCGAAATTCATACCGATCTTTTGCGAGTTCAGCCCCGACGGGAACCCTTACGTGCCTGTTTTCCTGAAATCGCGTATCGGCATTGATTTTTCATCTTTCGAAAAGGCAAACGAAAACTGGGAAAGACTGATCCGCTTGCTGTACGGAAAACCGCTGTATGTTAAGCCGCCACTCGGCAAGACGCCCTCTTACATAACAGAAAGCGTATCGACACCGCTCAGTCCCGTAGTAGGCAAGTTTGAAACTCTGAAGACCGCGTTGCTGTCTGATAAGAAAGGCATCGCACTATATCGTGACGATTTTCTTGGCGCGTGTTTCACTGAGGCAGACCAAATGAGGGTAAGGCAGCCGCCAGACAGGGACATGTTTCCCTCTCAGGTCTTGGAAACATGCGACAAATTAAGGTTTGTCCGCAACGCAATCATTGACTGGGTTATTTTTGAAGGCAAAGTCGTTTCAGAACAGGCCCTTTCCGAATCCATAGGGAATGTTTTGGAGAAGCTGCGGGAGCTAAAGGAAAGGCCGCCTGAAATTTCCTCATGGGCTGACGAATGGTTTACTGCACATGGTGTTTTTGTCTATGAGACATTCCTTTATCTTGTGGCCGCTTTGTTGAAACTGAAACTGTATTCCGCATTGCACGAGATTTTTACGTCTCATTATATTTACCCTTCGACAGCGCGTTACGGTTCTCAACAGTTTGAGAGTTTTCGTTGTTTCTGGGTGCCCGCACATGATTTTCTTCAAGCCCCTTTGAACCCGCAACCCGGTCATCGATTCACGAACACCGTGGGGGAAATCGTACATAGGCAGGCAGATCGCTCTGACATCCCGTTCCCCAAACTGATTGAGGCGGAGCTTCTTGTCATGTTGATGTTTCTCGTAACTCCTGCGATGGATTATGGACACTGGCACCCGCACACATTTTGCTACGGTGTATACAGCGCTAACAACGAGTTTTTCATTCGGGCATCTCAGCACAAGTCCTTCCAGCATCTCGCCGTAATCACCGGTATAGATAATGCCGACAAACTGAGGGCGATTGTTCAGCCCTGTGTCGAAAAGTACTCCGAACAATGGAGAGGCTCTTCTATAAGAGGTCTATGGGCTCAGTGGAATATGGACAATCTGGATTCGATTATGTGAGCCGGAAAGAATGTGCCAAGATTGACACAACAATAACCTGTAATGGAGTTCTTCAAAAATGGACAAAAGCTATTGGTGTGAAGTGTCTGCGGGTGTTCTTGCCGGTGCATTGTCTGGCGTGGTCGTTTCATTCATAACGTATTACCTGCATGACTACTTGGCGAGGGGCAAGGCGCGGCGTGAACGCATTCGCCAGTTGGTCGACGTCTTGGAAGAACGCGCCTGCATATGGCTGGAGGTCCTGCGTAGCCCTCCTAGTCCCGCAGATCATGAACGTGCGATGAACGTCTATTCCGTAAAGTACCGTCTCTTCTTTATCGCGCTCCGGCGGCTGAAAGCCGTATTGGACAAGACGCAGAATGAGGCTTTGGCTGCAAATTGTCTCAACGTGGTCAACGAGAATCCGCCAGGAACCTCGACTGCGCCTGAAGTTGAACACCTGCTCGACAATCTCAAGCGCCTATATGCGTCTCAGTTGTGACAACATCTCCGCCGCCAAATCCCTCAAGGAAAACGCCGTCACACAAGGGTAGGGGAGGGGAGGCGCAATATGATGCTTACCGCCTCACAGTCTCTGCCATGGCGTTCATCCGCATCAACGCTTGCGAAGGCATCACTTTAAACGGCCCACGACGCTACTGATCTTACCCCGTTTCAGTGGAGACTCGGGGTATGGGAGGATTTTGAGGCTGAGGTTATGACCGTGTCACAGAAACGCTGCGATGACGAATTCAAGAGGAATTGCGTGGAAATGCTTCTGTCCGGCGGCAGGCCGCTCAAGCCGCTGGCCGCGAGCTCGGGATCAAGGATTCGACGCTCCG
>CAZTDL010000112.1:0-9897 GCA_964612775.1 uncultured Lentisphaeraceae bacterium | reverse complement strand
GTCCTTGGCGACGAAGGATTGACCGACGGCGTGATCGCCTTCTCCGACGGCGCACGCGACGTGTCATTCCGCGGCTTTACGGTTGAGATCGAACAACAGCCTCTCGGCGCGGGTCTGGGGGGACAAGCCGTGACGCGTTTCGAGACGCGTCACAGGGAGAAACGCTGGGAACTCCGTCACGAGACCACAGGTTTCGGGGCAGACGGAAACGTCCTGAAACTGACAGTCCAAGCAACCGTCTGGGCCGAGCACGGCGTTCTGCGAATCGCGTGGAATATGCCCGACACCGTCCGCAGCGCCCGAGGCGATCCCCGCTTCACGCGCCTCGCACTGGGGCCCGCATCCCGCCGGCCCTTCCGAATCTACCTCGGTTTCGGTGCCGTCTTCGAGGACCCCGGCGCATTCACGCTTCCTTACAGCGGCGTTCAACTCGGCACGCGCCATGTCGGAGCCGATTATGCCGACGGATTGAGCCTGGTGCAGGCGACCGACCTTCTGCCCGATCGGCTGGCCCATGTCCCTTCGGACAAACGTTTCACGCTGGAAACCCCTCACGACGCCTGCTTCCTGTTAACCCCATCCGGACGCGGCGCATATGCGGCAGCGCGCACCTACCGCAACGTCAGCGGGTTTAAAAAAGCGCGCGGTGTCGATGGCCTGCTCGGACGCGTCTGCCTCGACCAGTGGGGAGGCGACTACCGTGTGGCCGCCGGCGATCTCACCCTTGCCGCGAAGTACGGGTTAAACCACTCTCTTTTCGTCAAGCACGACTGGCAGCGCTGGGGCTACGACTATCGTTTGCCTGAAATCTATCCGCCGGCGGGCGGGCTGGAACCTTTCCGCGACATGCGCAGCGCCGCAAAGAAAGCCGGCATGCTCTTTGCGCCGCATGACAACTACATCGACTTCTACCCGGACGCGCAAGGCTTCAGCTACGATCGGATCGTCTTTTGCGCCGACGGGACACCGCACAAAGCGTGGTATCACTCCAGCCGCGACGCGCAGAGCTACCGCTGGAAGCCCGACGCCTTCACACCGTGGCTGACCGGCAACATGAAGCAGATGCGACAAGGGTTCGCCCCGGACGCACTTTTCATCGATGTTTTCACCTCCGTCGCACCCTTCGACTATTTCGACCGCAACGGCGTCTTCCACACACGCGCCGAAACCGTGAAAGGATGGCGGGCCGCGTTCGATACCTGCCGCCGCCTGTTGGGCCATGACGCGGCCATGATCAGCGAATCGGGGCACGACGCATTGATCGGATCGATCGACGGCGTGCAGGCCGATCACTGGAGGCCCGAATGCTGGCTTAAGAACAGCAAAGACGCCGACCGCACACCATGGCACGACATGGTCACCCACGGCAAGATGGTTCTTTTCGCGGGCGGACTCGGTTCGCGTTATGATCCAGACCCGAAGCACGGCTACGGCAGCGACGACTATCTTTCCAACACCGTCCTCGGCGGACGTGGACCGATGTGCGACGGACCGTTCTCGCGACGCGCGGTCATGACCTATTGGTTGTTGCACGACGCGTGCAATGAATTGGCGCATGCGGAGATGCTCGCTCACGCGTTCGGACCGACCCTCCGCCAGCAACGCACGACCTTTGGCAAACAAGCTCAGGTGTGGGCCAACCGAGGTTCCCGGCTCTGGACCGTTGCCGACGGGAAAAGCCTGCCCCAATACGGATTCTACGTAAAGGCCCGCGACTCCGAGGCGGGCGTGCTCCTCATCGATGGGCACCGCGCAGGTTTCGCGAGATCCGCTAAGACGTTTTTTGCCGACGCGCGTACACCGCCCGATGCGGCACCCTGCTGTGCCGCAGAAACACGCGTCGTGTCCGCAGAGCGTCTGGGACCGCGTGCCTTCCGCATCACCTTCGCATGGGACATGATCGCTCCGCTTGAAGCGGGCTATGTGCCGTTCGTGCACGTCGGACGCGCCGCCGAGGACGGCAACGAACGCATCGAGGCGCAGGCCGGCATGATTTTCGATCTTGCGCAACTGACCCGGAAAGGGCGTTTTCAAACCTCCGCAGATGTGACGCTTCCAAAAGATTTTCCGACAGGAGACTATTTTGTGCGGTACGGGCTCTACCATGCGAAACGCGGTGACCTTGCGCCTCTGCGCGGCATGGAGGAGCAGAGGCGGCGCATCTGTGGCGGGATGTTGCGCGTGACACCCACATCAGACGAATACCTCATTGAAGAACCACGCCGAGACGATCCCGACATCAACGTCGCAGGAGCGTTGCTCGATTTCGGTCCGGTGGCCACAGACGGCGCATTCAGACTGCTGCACGGTGACCGCAAGGCCTGGACGCTGATCCCGTTGCCCGCAAGCCGCCCGTTCCGCGCCGAGATCCGTCCCGCCGCACTCGGTGCGGAACGGTGCACGGTGATCGCCGTCGAACGCCTCGACCCGTTCCACGCCGCCGCACGCGAGCCCGTATGGAGGCAAGACGGCGACACGTTGTTCTTGTCCTGCGACGCCGCTTCTTTCGGATACAGAATTGTCTTCAAATAATCGCGAAACCTGTTTTACGGGGCACTCCACTCGTCGCCGGAGCATGCTGACGCCGCCTCCCCTCTTCGAACAGGCTTACCCGACAGTCACGAATTGTTTTCCGTTCGCGACCGGCATAATAAACGAACCTCCTCCACCGCTTTCTCCTTGATGTCGATGGGCCTTTTTGTTTCAATAGTTCCATCTTATCAATAAGGGGGGATCTCATGCATCACTGTGTCAAAACCGCTGTTCTGTTGATGGCGCTATCATGCGCCCAAGCCGCCTTCGCGTTTCTTCCGCCGGCCGACAAGCAGGAAGGGGTCACGCTCAGCATCGAGGGCTTCAAGGAGAAGATCGAAAAAGAGCGCTTGTCCGCCGCAGAAGTACCCGCCGACAAACCGCTCTCTTTTACCGTCACCCTCAAGAATGAGCGCGCGCAAACCGTCGGCGGCGTCATTCAACTGTGGCTCAACGATGACTGGCAAATGGTCGGAAAAGACACGGTCACGCTGACGGCCGAACCGGGCAAGAGCGTTTCGGCCACATGTTCCGCCACGGCAAAAAGATCGGTATTGAACGCGCTCTACCCCATTCACGCCAAGCTTTCTCTGTCGATCGACGGCAAAGCCATCGAGCTGCATCCTATCGCGATTTTCGAGGCCGTGACAGCCGCCGCCGAAAAAAGCGTCTCGCCGCAAGCCGAAGTCGCGCTGAGCGACGGCGTTCTGCGTCTCGACAGCGGCGCGGACTGTCGCGTCTTCAGTTGTCAGAAGGGCGTCGCGGTTGAGCTGGGCGTCAACTTCTCAGGGGCGGATCGGGCCAGCGGCACGCACATGAGCCGCGAAAAAACAACCCGCAACGGCGTTGCCCGGCAGAGTTTCGCGGTTCACCCGCCCTATCGCGGCACCGCCGGCGTGACGTGGAATGAATTCAAACTCGCTTTGCCGGCGGACAAGCCTGCCGTTCTGACGTTCTTCACCGCCATCCGTGATCAAGGACCGGCCGAACCCGCCAGCGACGGCACGGAACACAAGGTGATCGTCATCGGCGCGGACGGCAAAGAGAAAGAGCTCTTCACGCGCTTCAGCGACAGCAAGACCTGGCAACCGGCTGCGGTAAATCTCTGTGATTTTGCCGGACAACATATCACGCTGCGCCTGTGGACTGGACCGGGACCGAAAAACAACACCACCTGCGACCAATGTTTCTGGGGTGATCCCCTCATCACCGTCGGAAACCTTCCTGCGCTTCCGACAGAAGCAGAGTGGCTGTCCCGCGAACAGAAAGCCGCGAGTAATGCGCGGTCGGCTCTCATAAAGCGACCCAAGAAAGGGTCCGGCGCATTCCGTCTGCAATCAAGCGGGCAGCGTTACGGGGCGGCGATCATCTTGGGCAGAC
Organism: uncultured Lentisphaeraceae bacterium; assembly: GCA_964612775.1. Taxonomy (GTDB): domain Bacteria; phylum Verrucomicrobiota; class Kiritimatiellia; order RFP12; family UBA1067; genus DAOPZC01. Next base: position 5,985 of record CAZTDL010000112.1, on the reverse strand, counting down.
AAGGGTTGACGGATGGCGTGATCGCCTTTTCCGACGGCACCCGTGAATTGATCTATCGCGGTTTCGCCTGCGACGTCGACAACAGCGCGGTCGGCGGTATCGAGAACGGTCTGCCGGTCATGAAAGTTGAGACGGCTACGGACGGAGACGCGTGGCTGATTACCCACGACGTCGCACGCATGGGGCCGTGCGGGCAAACACTGTCCATGCGCGCCAAGATCTGGGCTGACGATGGCGCGCTGCGTATTGCCTGGGACATGCCCGGGGTAACGCGCGACACGCGCGGCACGCCCCGTTACTCGCGCTTAGGCATCGGGGCCGCCAGTCTGCCGGTGTGGCGCGTCTATGCGGGTTTCGGCAACGTCATTGAGAATCCGGGCGCGTTCGACCTTCACGGCGGCGGTTTCGTCCTCAGCACGCGTCATATCGGCGCGGACTACGCCAACGGGCTCAGTCTCGTACAAGCATGCGACATTTTTCCAGACCGTCTGACACATGAGCCCACGCTACGGCGTTTCGCGCTGGAGACGCATCACGACGCGGCGTTTTTCTTCATTCCCTCCGCGCGCGGCGCCTTTGCCGCCGCGCGCGAATACCGCAACCTGTGCGGGTTCAAAAAGGGCCGAGGCGTCAACACGATTCTCGGCCGCATGTGCCTCGACCAGTGGGGCGGCGATTACTTGATCGCGGCCAAAGATCTGGCGGAGGCCGCAAAATACGGCGTTACCGATGCGATTTTCGTCAAGCACGCTTGGCAACGCTGGGGTTATGACTACCGTCTGCCCGAAATCTATCCGCCCGCAGGAGGTCTTGAACCGTTCCTGACGATGCGAAAGGCTGCGGAAAATGCCGGCATCCTCTTCTGTCCGCACGATAACTACATCGATTTTTATCCGGACGCGGAGGGTTACAGCTACGACCGAATCGTCTTCTATGAGAACGGCACGCCCATGAAGGCCTGGTACAACAAATACCGCGGCGCGCTGAGCTACCGTTGGTTGCCGCACGGCTTCCGTCCGTGGCTGGAACCCAACATGCGGAAGATGCATGACCATTTCGAGCCGGACAGCCTGTTCATCGACGAGTTCACCGCATTCTCGCCGTTCGATTATTATGACCGCGCCGGGACCTTCTATCCGCGCACCCGCACCGCGAAAGAATGGAAAGACGCGTTCGACACGTGCCGGACGATGTTAAAAAAGGGCGCGCCCATGATCAGCGAAGCCGGTACCGACGCACTGATCGGATCGCTTGATGCGGGTGAAGCCGACCACTTCCCGGCCCAACGCTGGATGAAAGAATTCGGCGACGCCGACCGCACACCGTGGCACGACATGGCGACGCACGGCAAGATGGTTCTGCTTGCGGGCGGTCTCGGACCGCGCTATAGCGCCTTCGACTGGGATGACCACAGCGGAAAGCCGCTTCACGGTTACGGCAGCGACGATTATCTGTCCAACACGGTGATGGGCGGCCGCAATCCCATGTGCGACGGCCCCTTTTCTCGACGGTCGGTCATGACCTACTGGCTGCTTCACGACGTATGCGCCGTGTTGGCGCGCGAGGATTTCGAAACCCACTCTTTCGGCGCAACCATCAAGCAGCAGCACACAACCTTCACCGACGACGGCAAGGTTTGGGTCAACCGCGGATCCAATCTGGTCTGGACTGTGGCGGGGGAAAAAAGGGCGTTGCCCGAATACGGATTCTATGTTTCCACCCCCGACGCGGAGGCCGGAATCGTTCTGATCAACGGTCAGCGCGCAGGCTTTGCCAAGTCCGAAAAGACCTTCTTCGCCGACGCGCGTCCGGTTTACAATCAGGGACGCAGACGGCTGGTTGAGTCGAGCGCGGCGGACGGGAAATATCTTGGCAACGGCGCGTTTGAAGTCACCTTCAACTGGAACGTACTCGACCCCTCCTTCGACGGATACCAGCCGTTCATGCACATCTGCAGCGACGCGTCGTCAACAGGCAACAGCGAAAAGATCGCCTTCCAAGCCGACATGCGTTTCGATCGCGCTTTACTTAAGAAGGCAGGCGCTTTCACAGCCACCGCACGGATCACGGTGCCGCAAGACATGCCCGCAGGAGAATATAAAATCCGCTATGGCCTATTCAAACCCGCCAATAATGGAGATCGGATGCCGATCATGGGTCCCGCCGACGGCAACCAGCGCATTCGCGGCGGCATCATGAAAGTCGCGAAAGCCGGCAACGGCTTCACAAGCGGCACCTTCACGCAAGAGACGGATAACGACGACGCGAAGACGCTCGGGTTGAACGTCGCCAAAAAGATGCTCGACTTCGGTCCGTTGGCGACGGATGGCGCATTCCGTCTGATTCATGACAGCCGACACGCGTGGCAACTCATCCCCCTCCCCGGCAGCAATCCGTTCAAGGCGGAGCTCCGGCTGGCGGCATTCGGCGCCAAACGGGCGACTGTCAAAGCCGTTGAGAAGATCGACGCGTTCAACGCCGCCTCGAAAGACGCGGAGTGGACACAGGACGGCACAACGCTGCGCCTCGCATGCGACGGACAGTCATTCAGCTACCGCATCATCTTTCAATAAGAAATCAGCGGCGAGGCGAGGGTTTCTTCCTTTCGCGTAAAGCGATGCGCCCCGTCGTCCGGCTACGGCCTTGACGGCGCGGGCTCAGAAGGAATGACCCATATCCCCGGATGGCGCTCGCTGGCTTTAACCCAGCCGTTGGTCCACTCGGTTCCGGGCTCAAACCGGGCCGGATCAGCCCTCAAATCGTCCGGCGTACCCCGCACCTTATCGGGTCCGCAAGAGAGAACGACCGGTAGCCCGTTGGTTCCGGGCTCATACACGTAGGGTGTACGCCACGGATCCTTGGGCAACTGATTGATGTAGGGGCCATCCCATTTTGGCACCTGCGGATGGGGGTCTTGAACCAAGGCCATCAACCCTTGTTCAGCCGTCGGAAACATTCCTGTATGGAAGCGGTAACGCCCTAACGCCTCGGCCAACACATCCACATGCCGCATCGCACGCAAAACCGAAGGGGCTGTTTTTCTGGCGACCGCGACATCCGTCGCACGGAAAAGAAGAGCGCCGACCGCAACAAAAACGGCGATCATAACGAAATAGAACGTCGGATTGTGAAGCATGTCCGGAGTCAACACGCCATGCAGTTCGCTTTTCTGCTGTTCGCATTCTCGCCAGAGGTTCTCGATCTTGCGTTTACGCGTCGTCCGTTCGTTCGGCTCACGCATGCCGGGAACCACCATGATCTTCCCGCATCGGGGACAGTGCGGACGCAAGGCGTCACCGAGATTCTTTTTACAGTATGGGCAGCGAAAACTCATTCCGAGACATCCTTACGGGTCCAGATTCGTGAGCGCCAGCGTATCCATATCGATCCTGCGGTAGTAGCAGTTGCGGGGCTCGCCTTTCTGATTCTTCGTATGACAAATCGCGCCGCGTTTCGGCCGCACGATATAGAGCAACGAATTCTGTTCGCAATTCACGCGGGCCTCCAACAGATCGAAAGTCTCGCCTGAGGTTTTCCCCTTCTCCCACAACACATTGCGCGAGGTGCTCCACAGAATCAGCATCCGTTCGGCAAACGCCTTTTTCATGGCCAGTTCATTCGTGTACGCGATCAGAATCACTTCTTTCGTATCGGCGTGCTGCACCGCGACAGGAATCGCATCCTTGCATGTCTCGGCGATCTTCGCGATTTTCGCGAAGTCCAACATCAGGGCGGTTCCCTCTTCCAGCTCTTTGCTCATGATCTCGTCCTCATTCCTCTTTGATGTTTACCCTTTTCACGTTTCAAGAGTCCAGCCATCCTCAATACGTCAACTGGCTGTTGCCGATATACTCGCGCAAGATGGAATCACCCGGAACCACATCGGGCGACAAAATCGAGAAATTATGCAGAAAACCGGACAGCCGCCGCGCTTCGATATACTCCTCGTCCCAAGATTTGACCTGGTTCAGCAACGGAGCGGCAAAAGGTTTCAACACGGCCAACTCATAGTCGAGTGCAGAGTTGAACACCGCGTCGGCCAGATGCTGGTACGGGTAAATCCAACGTTTCTCTCCACGCGTGATCGACGGCCACATGCGCAGCGTCTCGATGGCGGGACGGTCACGGAACTGATGGTCCCTGACCATGCGCCGAATAATCCGCGTGTCCGTGGTGGAGATTCGGTTACTGCTGTCGACCCCGAGCTGTGTCAGCGCGTTGATGTATATCAGAAATTTCTGTTCGCGCGGCACATCGGCGGTCAGGCGCGGATTAAGGCTGTGGATACCCTCCATCACGATGATGCCATTAGAAGGAAGCTGCGTAACCTCAGGCTGATCGAATCCCTCTCTTTTCTTGAAATCGAAAGCCCGCATATGAATCGCCTCACCCGCCATCACATGCAAAAGGTCGCTGTTCAGCCGCGCCAGGTCCATGGCTTCGATATGCTCGTAGTCGAGCTTTCCCTCGGCATCGCGGGGATTACGCGCGTCACCCACGAAATAGTTGTCGGTCGAGATCAGAACGGGTTTATAGCCGTTGACGCGCAGATGCGTGACAAGCCGTTTGGAGAAAGTCGTTTTGCCGGCGGAAGAGGGACCCGACACCAGCACAAGGCGCACGGCGGGCTGGCGCTGCGCGATCTCATCCGCAATTCGCGCCAGTTTCTTGTCATGGAGGGCTTCGACGGTATGAACGAAATCATCCGCCTTCTTTTCGAGCACCGCCTGATTGAGTTCGCCAACCGTCGTGATGCCGACAATCTTGCCCCATTCGATGTGTTCCTGATAGACCTTGAAAAGATGCTCGAAGGGCGGCAAAGGCGGCAACTCGAGCGGCTTTTCCGACGTCGGAACGTTCAGCACGAAGCCTTCTGCATGCGGCAACAAATCGAACGGGCCCAAAACGCCGGTGCGCGCCACCAGAGGTTCTTGGCCCAGTTCAAAGAACGACCCGCACCGGAACAGACACACAACCGGCGGATTGCGGTGCGCGAGCAGGTTCAGTTTATCCGCCTGTCCCGTTTGACGGAACAGGTGAACCGCGTCCTCGTAAGAGACGGTTTCAGCCGTGATCGCGAGATCTTGCCGAACCGTCATCTGCATCGCCAATTTCAGCCGCTTGACGTTCTCCTCCAAAGCCGCGGGAGAAAGATCGGGCCAGCTGATCGTGCAATACAGACCGGGACCGACCGAGTTACGCACGCGGCAAGCCACACCGGGAAAAAGTTCGTGGGCGGTTTTGGCGAGCAGAAAACAAAGGGATGTGCGATAAATATTCCAGCCGTAAGGATTCGCAATGGTCAACGGTTCAATCGTCGCACCGGCAATCAGCGGCATAAACAGCGGCAGCACCATATTGTTCACAACCGCGCCAAGCACAGGAAAGTTATCGCCATCCACGGAAGGCAACAATTCGCTGATCCGCGTCCCCGCCGCCACCACGACCGGCGTCTGTCCTTTCACTGTCACGGTTATCGCATGCATGCTGTGGCTCTCCTAAGCGGGCGCGGACGGTCCGCCGCCCCTCTATCCGTCCGACATCAGATCATCTTCCGCCGAGGGCTCCTCCTCCGTCTGGCGGCCTTCATAAAGATCGAAGACAACCATGCGGCATTCGATGGGCCCATTAAAGAAAGGCACGCGCTGCGAGGACCTCAGCCCGATCTTGCGAGACATCTCCATGTTGCCGGTGAGGATACACCCCTTGTAGCCGATGCACTTCTGCTTGAGAAAATCACCGATGCGGCGATAGAGCGGCTCCAAATCCTTATCGGCACCCAAACGCTCGCCGTACTCCGGATTCATGAAAATCACGCCCGGCGGCGGCGGCAGCTTGGTCGCCGCGAAATCGCACACCCCAAAGGTGATATGTTCGGACACGCCTGCGGCAATCGCGTTCATTTGCGCCGTTTCGACCGCCTCGGGACTGATATCCGTCGCGATGATCTGAGGCATGTTCACTCGGCGTTCCTGCGCGCGTGCG
>CAZTDL010000111.1:0-9913 GCA_964612775.1 uncultured Lentisphaeraceae bacterium | reverse complement strand
TGTCTTCGGTGTGGAACTTGAGACGGAGGCCGCGCCGGTCGCGCTCCCGCCCAAGAAGCCGCGCGGACGTCCTAAGAAGGTAGTTGCACCCGTTGCTCCTATCCCTGTGCCCAAGAAGCCGCGCGGACGGCCGAAAAAAACTGCGGAACCCTCAAAGAAAAAAGCCCCACTCAAGGCGCGAAAGACAATACGATCTAAATCTTAACAACCTCGTATCCGGAATCCCTTTAGGTCAATACAAGGCCTCAAAGGAATTCGTACCACGCGACCGATGGCGCAAAAAGCTTTTCACCGCGCTGCAACCACGACTCAACCTCTTTGGCCTCTTTTGTTCCGGAAACCAACGCGCAAACCAGGTAGTTTGTGTCGAGACAGATCATCCTTGTCTCCCATGTTCCCGATCCTCGCGGACCTCACACAGATAGGCTTCGGCGATATTCCGGTTGAGTCCGCCTTTTGCGTGGCAGGCCTTGAGTGCCACAACCGGGTCAGCCGTTTCCGTCGAACGCGCACTCGCGGCCTGCGAAAGGGCGCGCCTAACCACCTCGGCCTGCGAAACCTGCCATTTTGCGGCCAGATTCTTCAGACAGCGCATGGTGTCTCCGTCAAAAGAGAACGTCGTTCGGTAGCGCATCGCTTGCATACCATCATGATGCAACATGGCATGCGCGTCCCGGCTCCTGTTGGACCGGAGCAAAACGCTGTTTGCGTCGAGTGCCAAGCTTCGGCTAAACTGTTTTCATGAACGTAAAAGGGAGACGTAACATGAAGCGAGGGGTGTGCGGATTCGTGGTGGCGGCCATGGCGGTGGCGGCGTTCGCGCGTCCTGAGGCGTATCAGGAGCGCGAAGGGCGCGTGGTGCTGGATTCGGTCGAGGGACACGGCGGCGCGGTCGCTTGGACCATGAAAAAAGCGGGCGACGTGAAGGCGTCGGGCGACGCGCTGTCGCGTGCGGACTACGCCGCCGACGGCTGGATGCCTGCCATTGTGCCTGGCACCGTGCTGAATTCGCTGGTGCACAACAAGGTCTATCCCGCGCCGGACTACGGCCTCAACAACAAGAAGACGTTGAAAATCATTCCCGATCTCAACGAGGCCGGACGCGATTTCTACACGTACTGGTTCCGCGCGGCGTTTACGCTGCCGGCCGACTTCAAAGGCAAGACCGTCTGGATGCGCACGGACGGCATCAACTACCGCTCGGAGATCTGGCTCAACGGCAAGCTCGCCTTCTGCACCGCGGGCATGTTCTGCCAGGAATACATCGATGTCAGCGACTACGTGGTCGCCGACAAGCCCAACGTCATCGCGGTCAAGGTTCTGCCCGTAGACACACCCGGCGACACCAAGCTGAAGCAGTGGGGCGCGGCGAACAACGAGTTCCGCAACGGCGGCGACGGCGAGATCGGCAAGAACGTGACCATGCTGATGTCGGTCGGCTGGGACTTCACCCTCAACGACGGCGTGCGCGACCGCAACACCGGCATCTGGCGCGGCATTTCCTTCTTCACCACGGGCCGCGCCGCGCTGCGCCATCCCTTCGTGCGTTCAACGCTGGCCAAGCCGGCCTACGACGCGGCCGACCTGACGGTCGCGGTCGACGTCGCGAACCCGACCACCGGCACCGTGACGGTCAAAGTGATCGGCGAGATCAAGGACACCGGCATCCGCTTCACGTATGACACGACACTCTTCCGCGGCGAGGTCCGCACCGTGACCTTCACGCCCAAGAGCCATCCGCAGCTCGCGCTCAAAAACCCGCGCCTGTGGTGGCCGCTCAACAAGGGCCCGCAAAACCTGTATGAGGTGGCCTTCACCGTACAGACGCTGGACGGCAAAACCAAGGCTTATGCGGTCAGCGACATGATCAAATCGCGCTTCGGCATCCGAGAGATCACCTCGGATCAAAACAGCCCCGACAAATCGCGCACCTTCTACGTGAACGGCAAGCGCTTCTTCGTGCGCGGCACAAACTGGGTGCCGAACGCGATGCTGCGCGCGGACGATGCCCGCATGTACGCCGAGCTGCGCTACACCGCGCAGGCGGGCGTGAACTTCATCCGCATCTGGGGCGGCGGCATCGCGGAGTCGGACTATTTCTTCCAGCTCTGCGACGAGCTGGGCCTGCCCGTGTGGCAGGAGTTCTGGCTGACGGGCGACACCAGGCATCCGGTCGACCAGGCGCTCTACCTCAAGAACGTCGCGCAGACGGTCAAACGCATCCGCAACCACCCCTCGCTGGCGCACTACGTTTCCTCCAACGAGTCCACCGAAGTCGCCGGCGCGAAGGAGCTGATCCAGTCGCTCGACGGCACGCGCGGCTACATGATGCAGTCCGAGTGCGACGGCGTGCACGACGGCAGCCCTTACAAGACCGTGAACCCGATGCGCCACTACGAGAACACCGCGTCCGACCGCGGCAGCCGCATCGACGGCTTCAACCCCGAGTACGGCATGCCCTGTCTGCCGACCGTCGAATGCCTGCGCGAGATGATGGACGAGAAAGACCTGTGGCCGATCAACAAGGAAGTCTGGGACTACCACGACGGCGGCGGCTTCCACCTGATCACCACGCTCTACAACGACCTCGTGAACCAGTACGGCCCGTCGCAGAGCATCGAGGAGTACGCGACCAAGGCGCAGGCCGTGGGCGGCGCGGGCTTCCGCTCGATCTGGGAGGTGTGGAACGCCAACAAGCTCGATTTCGGCGACCGCTATTGCGCGGGGCTGCTTTTCTGGTACCACAACTCGCCGCTGCGCCAGACCGGCGCCCGCATGTGGGATTGGTCGCTCGAGCCGACCGCCGCGCTCTACTACACGCAGGACGCGCTAGAGCCGTTGCACGCGCAGTTCGAGTACCTCTCCAACACGGTCACGGTCGTGAATGACTACTACCGCAGCTTCAAGGGCTACACGGTCAGCGCCGACGTCTACGACTTCAATCTCAAGAAAGTGATCTCGAAACAGGCCAAGGTGGACCTGCCCGAGGACGGGCTCGCGCACAAGGCGTTTGCGCTCGACTTTCCCGCCGACATCACGCCCGTGCACTTCATCAAGCTCACGCTGACGGATGAGAAGGGCGCATTCGTCTCCGACACCTTCTACTGGCGCTCGACCAGCGTCTACCAGGGCAAGAAGACCGTGACGGGGCCCTGTACGGCGGGCTTCGAGAGTCTGGCCAAGCTGCCGCCTGCGACGCTCAAGGTATCGCAGACCGTACAGAGCAAAGGCGCCACGACCTTCATCGGCGTGACCGTCGAGAATGCGGGTGCGAGTCTCGCGTTCCTGACGCAACTGCAGTTGCTCGACAAGGACGGCAAGCCGGTGCGCCCGTCCTTCTACACCGATAATTTCTTCAGCCTGATGCCGGGCGAAAAGCGGACGGTGACCATCGAGGCCGACGCCGCGAAGCTCGCCCGCGGTGCGGCACTGGTGACCAAGGGATGGAACGCCGCCCCGCAAAAATTGCGCGTGCGGGAGTAGTGCGGGCCGCACGAGGCCGCTCGGCCCCGCAGGCAAGAGACGGATAAACCATGAACGAGTCCTTGAAAGAAATCTCGATCATCCTGGATGTGTGGGACGACATCTTCTCGGATTTCGACCCCGTCCGTTGGACGAGCGGGCCTTGTCGCAAGACTTCATCAACGAGCTGAAGAAGCGCTACCGGGAGACATCGAAAGGCGACCTTCTGATCTCTTTCTTCGCGCCGAAAAGTCTGCAGGACGACCAGTCGGAAAAGATGGTGATCCACCGGCTCAGAAAACATTTCAAAGACCGGGCCATGCAAAAGAAGCGCGACATGAGGCACATGCGGACACGGGGGGCCACCTTCGTGTTGGCCGGCATCGCGTCCCTGAGCGCCATCACACTCCTCGCTTTCTTCAACGTTATCCCCGAACTCGCCGGCAAGCTTCTCGAAAGTCTGTTCGTGCCGCTGGGGTGGTTCGGCATCTGGGAAGGCTTCTCGCAGATCGTCAACGCCTCCCCCCTATTTGCCCACGAGGAAAAGCTCTACCGCCAGCTCTCCACAGCGGAATACCACTTCCACTATGAACCGTAAAGGAAAGGCCCCCATGCGCCATTATTGTCCGACCGCCCTCTGCCTGACGCTTCTAACGTTTACGGCCCAAACGGCTCCGCTCGCGCTGCCCAACCCCGGTTTCGAGGACGGCAACGCCAACTGGTTTCTGTCCGACAAGGGCATGAGCAGGATCATCCCCGAAGCCGCCCATGCGGGCAAGTTCGGCCTGCGCGTCGTCGACACCTCAGACACGATCGGCAGCAGTTGCCGCTCCGCGCAGGTCCCCGTGACCCCCGGCAAGACCTATGCGCTCCATTTCTGGGCACGCGCGCAGGAGGGCGACGGAGCGGTCGGCGTTTATCTGCAGTACTTCGACGCCAAAGGCCGGAACCTCACCACGTCGGACCTGAACGAAGAGTATATTCTTCCCGTTCCCGGCAGCACCAACACGTGGCAAGCCCGCGCGCTGTACGGCACCGCGCCCGCAGGTTCCGCGGCCCTTGCCGTCTGGGTGCACGCCTTCACCGGTTCCAAGGGCACCGCCGACCTCGACGACTTCACGGCCGAGGCGCTGAGCGACAGCGAGGCGAAGCGGCTTCTCTACGAACAGCGCCTCAGCTCGAAGCGCGGTTTTCCGCCGCCCGATCCCGCGCGCATCGCCCAAATCGCCGCGTGGCTCCCGCCCAAGCCGCAGGGCCTTGGGCATCCCGCATCCGACCGCCAAGCCTGGGACCGCCTCGCGGCCTTGCCGGAAGCCGCCGGTATCCTTCGCGACGCGGAGCGCCGCAGCGGCAAACCCCTGCCCGAGCTGCCGGACGCGCTCTATCTCGAATTCACCGCCAACGGCAACCGCCGCAATTATGAGAAGCCGTATGGGCAGCGGAGCCATCAGATCAGCACGCTGCTCCTCGCGGAGTGTCTCGAATACAAGGGGCGCTTCCTGTCCGCGCTCGAACGCGACATCCTCGCGCTCTGCGACGAGCGGAGCTGGACCATGCCCGCGCACGACGGCTCGCTCAGCAATTTCAAGGGCACGAAGCTCACCATCGACCTCGGCTCCTCCGCACGCGGTTGGCTGCTCGCCTCAGCCGACGCCTGGCTCGGCGACCGCCTCAGCCCCGCCGTGCGCGAACGCATCCGCCGGGAGGTGCAACGCCGCATCCTTGCCCCGTATCTCACCGCCGTGCGCAAAGGCGACCTCGGCGGAAACTGGTGGATGCGCGGCGACAACAGCTGGAACGCCGTCTGCTCCGCAGGCACCGTGTGCTGCGCGCTCGCCCTCCTGGACACGCCGGCGGAACGGGCCGAGATCCTCGCCGCCATGGAGATCTCCAACCCGGTCTTCACCAGCGGCTTCACCGACGACGGCTACTGCAGCGAGGGCATGGGCTATTGGAACTGCGGCTTCGGCCATTTCGTGATGATGGGCCTCGCGGTCCGCGCGGCCACGGGCGGACGCCTCGACATCTTCCAAGGCGAGAAGCTCAAACGCATCGCCGAGTACGCGCGCGGGTATCAGATCCAGACCGGCCGCTCCCCCTATTTCGCCGACGGCGGCGGCGGTCCGAGTCAGGAGATCTGGGCGCTCATGCGGCAGGTTTATCCCGACGTCGTCCCGGCCGACGCGCCATCCTACCCGCTCTTAAAAGGCGGGCACGCATCGATCGGGCTGCGAGCCTTCGGGCAGGAACCGCCGCCCGTCGAGAAAAGCAAAGAAACGCTCTTGCCCCTGCGGACGTGGTTCGGCAACGCGCAGGTGCTGATCACCCGTTCCACGCTCTCCCAGGGTGCGCCCTTCGGCGCGGCGATCAAGGGCGGGCACAACGCCGAACAGCACAATCACAACGACGTCGGATCGTACACGGTGGTTTTTAACAACGTCGAGATGCTGGGCGATCCCGGCGGAGAGATCTACACCCGCCGGACGTTCAGTCGCGAACGGTACACAAGCAAGATGCTCAATTCTTATGGGCATCCGGTGCCCGTCGTGGCAGGCCAACTCCAGCCGACCGGCAAAAAATCGGCGGCAAAAATCATCGGCCTCACGTTCGAAAACACGCGCGACCGTCTTGAACTCGATCTGAAGGCAGCGTATTCCGTTCCCGAACTGACCGGGTTGAGGCGCGCCTTCATGCAGGACCGCACAAACCGCGTTATCGAACTCGCCGACACGGTGCGATTCACCTCGCCGCAGACGTTCAGCACGCCGCTGATTACCTACCGCGACGTGTTCCGAAAAGACAACGAGACGCTTTATCTGCATGACGGGGACAATTGCGTTGAAGTGCACATCGAGGCGGACGGCGGCGCTTGGCGACTTGAGGAGGAACTGATTGATAATCCCGGCAAACCCTCGCCTCGCCGTCTCGCCGTTACTTTCGAAAAGCCCGTGACCGCCGCATGCGTGCGGTTCAGAATCACGCCATGCGCACTTCCCGAAGGTCTGCGGACGAAACCGCCAGCACCTAAGAAATGAGCGGTTTTCGCCGTTGAGGAAGCGGCTTCGGCAGCATCAAACGTTCAGAGCGGGACACCCTCATCTTTCTGTCCGACGTTTGGGGGTGAAACCGCGAACGGTTCACCCCGTTGCGATATGCGCATCATCGGCGACACTGTGCCGACCGGCCAATCCGCTCAAGTCGTCCGACACTACACGTCAGGGGTTGAAGGCGCATCGTCCGTTTTCCGTTTCTGGCCCAAAAGGGAGAGTTCCCCTTCCGGAAAAAGTCCGAGTTTTTCCATTTTATAACGGAGGATGCGACGGGTCGTGCCCAAGCCTTCGGCGGCATGCGTCATAACGCCGCCGACCTTGCTTAGCGCCTCGGTGATGAGTTGGCGCTCATAAGCATTGACCGCTTCCTCAAGAGTCAGACCTTCGGCGGACGGCGGAACGACAACAACAGGGGCGGCAGACACGCTCGGAACGGTTTCATGATACGCCGATTCGGAATGGAACTCCTCGGGGAGCCGTGCAACGGAAATCGCCGACTCGCGGCCGTGAAGCACCAACACGCGTTCGACGACATTACGCAGTTCTCGGACATTTCCGGGCCAAGCGTAGTCGCAGAGTCGGCGCAGGGCCTCCGCATCGAACCCGCGAGTCGCGGCATGCAGAACGGGACCGAGCTGATTCAGAAAATGAGTCAGCAGCTGCGGAATGTCATCGCGCCGTTCGCGAAGCGGCGGCAGGAGAATCCGCACCACGTTGAGGCGGTAAAACAGATCTTCGCGAAAAAGCCCTTCGGCGGACTCCTTGCGCAAATCGCGCGCTGTGGCCGCAACAATGCGGGCGTTGGTGCGGAGCATACGGGTTCCGCCGATACGCATGAATTCGCGTTCCTGTAAAACGCGAAGCAGCTTCACTTGCATGGCGGTCGACATCTCCCCTATTTCATCAAAAAAAAGAGTTCCCGATCCGGCCAATTCAAAACGGCCCGGTTTTTGATGATCGGCATTGGTGAACGCCCCTTTTTCGTATCCGAACAGTTCGCTCTCCAACAGGTTTTCGGGAAGAGAGGCGCAATGGACGGCGACGAACGGCTCATCGCGACGGGGACTTTGCGCGTGCAACAGACGGGCGGCAAGTTCCTTCCCCGTTCCGCTCTCGCCTTGAATCAGCACGGTGGCATCGCTCGCGGCAACCTGCCGAAGCTGGTTGATTGCGGCCACAAAACAGGGACTGTCCCCAACGATTTCCTGCGTCGGGAAAGCCGCCGACATTTCGGTCTTCAATGCGGCCACCTGTCTGTGGGGCCGCTTGGTTTCAAAAGCGCGCCGCGCCACATGGCGAAGATTTTCAACATCGAACGGTTTGCTTACAAAATCAACAGCCCCTTGACGGATGGCCTCGACCACAGGCGGGATGGCGGTCGATGCGCTGACCATAATAACGGGCAGATCGGGTTGACTCGCATGAATCTGACGCAACAGGTCGATCCCGGAGCGGCCGGGCATCACGACATCCAGCAGGACGATGTCCATCTGTTCACGCGTCAGGATTTCTTGAGCCTCGTCCACCGTGGCGGCGGAAAACACCGTGTAGTCGGGAGAGAAGATGATGCGCAAAGCCTCGCGGCTGCCCATCTCATCGTCAACAATCAAAAGTTTAGGCATGATTCGGCGGTTCCTTCAATGGCAGTATGATCGTCACAGTCGTTCCGCATCCGTTGGAGGTGACATCCATGCGACCACCATGGTCGACGACCGCCCGCAGCGCCAGCGGCAGCCCCAACCCCAGTCCGCGCGACTTCGAGGTGCTGAACGGCGAAAAGAGTTTGCCCTGCATCTCCTGACTGATGCCCAAGCCGTTATCGCTGACGGCAAAAACCAAGACGCGGTCGACGCCACCGACACCTGAACAGCGGACATGCAAGCCGACGCGCGGCGACGGTTGGTTACGGACGGCCTCATGCGCATTCACCAGCACATGGGCAAGGCCGTCAATGAGCACCTCGGCATCGGCGACAAGCAAGGGCAAATGCTCGTCAACCTCACAGGCCACGTCGTGTTTGTCAGAGCCCGCCATTTGGGCGGCCCGCGCACAGGCCTTTTTCACAAGATCACTCGGAGCCGTCGGATAGAAAACCAATTTGGGCGGATGCGCAAAGGTATTGATTTGCGTGATGATCGCATTCAGCCGAGCCACCTCGCCGGTCACGATGCCAAAGAACTGCTGGCGGAATTCAGGATCGTTATACCGTTCCGGCAGAAGTTGCGCGAACGTGCTGATGGCCACCAGCGGATTGCGTATTTCGTGTGACATAGCGGCGGCCAGATCGGTCCAGAACGCATGACGCTCCAGCTCTTCCTGTTTTTCGCGCAGCAGCCGTTCGCGGGAAATATCGGACAGTAAAAGCATCGCACCCTGCCCGGTTCCCGCGTTACCGATGCGGTGCACGTCGGCCCGGACCGTACGGCGAGTCGAAGGATCGGTCCACGAAATCGGCGCGGGCGCGGCACCGTCTCTGATCGTACGCAAAATCACATCTGAAATCCGACTTCCCGCTTTTTCCACGGGATGATTGACGGTTTCGGCGGCGGTCACGCCCAAAATCTGCTCCGCCGCACGATTAAACCAGCGCACCACGCCATCCTCGGAGACCGCTAGAATGCCGACAGGAATCGCCTCCAGCAGATTTTCCGCCAACGTTTTTTGGATGCCAAGCTCCTCCACCAGCAGCGCGTTTTCCAACAACGTGGCGACTTGCTCGCCGATGATGGCGAGATCGCTGAGATCGCGCGGCGCGAACGGGACGCCGGTGGCGCGGTGCCCGACAAAAATCCAACCGAGCAGACCTCGCTTACCGAGAAGAGGCACGATGACTTCGGCCCCCTCTTCATCCAACACATGTTCCAGCAGCCGACGGTCACGCAGATCGTCGATATGGGCGAGATGCGCGCGGCAGACGAGATGCGCGTGGCGCTCAAGCCAGCGTACAAACGGATCGGGCGGCTCATAGGAAATCGAGCCCGTGTTGTCCAGGCAGCGCAACTCCGCCCACAACCTGTAAGCCGCTTCGTCGTGCAAACAGGCGAATACGCCCACGCGAGAGATACGTCCGGCGGCGGCGACGCCTTCGACCAACTGATCGAGAAGTTTTTTGCTGTCGTGAAAGTGCCGTGAAGCGCGCCACAGTTCACACAGAGGCGCGAGATTCAATTTGGGCTCGTCCACGGGCAACGGCGGCGCAGCCGTACAGACGGCGACCTGTTGCCTCAACAAACTCAACTCCTCTTGAGCCTGATACAGCATAATGGCATGACGCAGCGTTCGACGCAGACGCTCCATAGGCACATCCAGCGGTTCCACCGCGAACACGCCCGCGTCTTGGCAGGCAATAAACGGATCGGATTCAGGCACGCCGAAAGCGACGATGCCGCCGCGCGACTCAG
>CAZTDL010000110.1:0-9949 GCA_964612775.1 uncultured Lentisphaeraceae bacterium | reverse complement strand
CTTCATGAGCGACTTGTTCTCGGAAAAGCGCTCGGACAGATGGCTCGCCACGGTTTCAGCCATCAGCTCCGCATCCGGATCCTTCTCAGACGTTTCAATGTAACAGATGGCGAGGTCGCCCAATGCCGCAACGGATTCGGCGGATTCCGGGAACTGGTTCAGCACGAGGAGGTATTTCGTGATCGCCTCTTTGAACTGGTTTTGGCTGAAGAGCAAACGGGCGCCCGCGAACTGCACCTGCCGAACCTTCGCCATCTGGGCAGGGGTCACCGGCGTGGGCAAATCAGCCCCGAAACGCTCCTTGATCAGCCGGCGGATACTATCCGAACGTTCGCCTGCCGCTGAAGCCCACTGGCTTTCCGGGAACCGGATAAAGACGTTGATGAAATGGTTGAAAGCGCCGTTTCCTTTACGCTTCTTGGTCTGCGGGTCGCGCTCGCCCAGCAGAAGATCCTTGATACGGTCATCGCTACCGCCGCTTTTCTTGACTTCCGCCATCGCCTCATCCATCAGCAGCACGGCCAGCAAATAACGGCATTCCGGCATCGGACTCATGCGCAACATGCCCAACGAACCGTCCGCGTCCTGCTCGCGCAGCGAGTCGTGAATGGTCTTCAGCTGCGGCATATAGTTTTCAACCAAATCCTGCGCGCCCTGAACATTCCCCTGTAGCAGGAAAATGTGCGCCTTCATCACAATGGCTTTGCCGAACCAGATGTCCTGCTTCCAGAGCAGCTTGTCCACCGTCGACTCGGCCTCTTTAAGCAAGGCCGCCTTTTCTTCTTTCTTCTCGATCTCCGGGGCAAGCTTCAGCATCAGCTCGGCCATATCGGCCCGCACCTGACGCTCGACATCCTCTTCCAGAGGCACCTTGAAGAGACGACGGAAAGCGTCGAGCGCCTCGCGGTCCTTCTTTAGATAAAGCAACATCTGCGCATACTTGTAGGCGGAGTCGCGATAGAACGAGACCAGCGCCGGCGAAGGTTTATCGACCTTTTTGAAAAAATCGAGATAGAGCTTGTCCGCATCGGCATATTTTCCGAAAGCGTAATAGGCATCCGCCTTAGCCAGCATCAAGGCCCAAAATTCCGCGCCGTTCTTGTCTTGGATCGCATCGATGACTTTCTGCACGTCGTCAAACTTACCCTGCGACAGAAGCCCCTGCGTCTCGCTCACTTTAAATTTTGCCGCAGCCTCCGGAAATTTCTTCTTCGCCGCAACGATCACCTCTTCGGCAATGTCCGGCATCCGTAACTGTTGCAGCATCTCGATATACTTGAACTCGTCGCGCAACTCCTGCTCTGCCGCATCCGCTTGCGCCCAAACATGCGCGCAAGGCATAGACACGAACAACAGCAACACGAGCCCACGACACGAGAAGATGTTGAAGCCCTTGCCATTCATAGTGTTTCTTATTATACGGTAAGTTTTCAAAACGGTCAAATTCAAAGAGAGAAAAAATGCAAAAAATGTGCACCAGGGCATGCACCGATACGCGCTTTCAGCGCTTATTTTGATCAACGACTATGCATCCTCCGTCCTTCACAAATGAACCGCGCGTTGTTCCCGCAAATCATCCGCCCGCGCTCAACCCAATCTTGCGGTTCCGCCCCCCTCGCCCGAAAACCATCGCCTAAAAAAGCGCCGCGAAATCACTTTGTTGTTGCAGTCCGCCCCCCTTTTGATTTAACTTTCATCATCTGCGTTAAACGTCTCACAAGTCAACGTTGAGGTATTTGCAATGGGTAAAGTGTTGCGTGTGTTGGTTTTCGTCATCTTAGCTCTAAGTGCAATTTCCTTGCTTTTCGCTACAAAATTATTTCAAAAGCAGGAATTGTTGGGCAAAAGGAACAGCATGCTCGAAGACCAGCTTATAAAACTGGCCAAAACCATCGAGGCTGCCGATGCCGCCGATGCCACGGCTCCGAGTGTCCAGAAGGATATTTCGGAGGTGTCGGATCGAGAAATCGCTAATCCCGAAAAGGAGTCGGTGCTTGAAGCTTACCCGATTAAGCTTGAGCAGCAAAACCTTCCTACGCTTGATTTCGGCAGCACCGACAAGCGTCTTCAGCTCCGAAATTATTTCGCGCTGAAGCCGGACGGCTCCTATGATCCTGATCCTGTCGACAACAAACCGCGTGTCAAGGGGCCGGGCACCATGCAAGAGCTGATGGATCAGCTGTTTGACCGTGCCAAGGCGCAGCAGGCCGTCTTGAACAAGACCCGTGCCGAACTGGCCAAAATGCGTGAGCAGTTCACCGCCGCGATCGAAGAGAGCAATAAACTCAAGGGAAGCAGCCGCACCGCCAAGATCGAGCTGAAGACCGCGAAAGAGCAAGTCGCCGCGATCACCGCCGAGAAGGAAGCGCTGGACGGCCGAATCTCGAAATTGACCTCTGAAAAGAAAGAAATGGCCGCCGAACTTGCGGACGCCAAGAACGAGGTCGAGAAAGCGAATGAGGAGAAGCTCACGGTCAACGAGGAATTGGTCAAGGTGAACCAGAAGTATGAGGAGCTGAAAGAGCGGTTTACTGCGGGAACGCGCAAGTTGGCGGGAACGATGCAGAATGAGACGTCGTCCACCGTCACCGCCTTGACTGCGGGCGACAAGGGCAAGGTTATTGAAACCAATGACGAGCTCAAGTTCGTGATCATCGATTTCTCTGCGGAGGCCATTGCCGAAATGTTGGGTGCGGACCGTCAGAACCAGTTGCCGCAGCTCGAAATGAATATTCGTCGTCCCGGACGGCAGAGTGCCGCCGGCGAGTTCGTCACACGCATCAAATTGCGTCAGGCGGTGTTGGGGAAAAATCTGGTCGTAGCGGATATCCTCAACGACTGGCAGCAGGTGCCTGTGGAGAAGAACGATGTTGTATTCTTCTAAAGCGTTGCGCCTGTTTCTTGGGCTGATCGGATTCCTTGCCCTGTTGACGCTGACAGGCTGCATGGCCGATGGCCCAACCGAAACAGACATGCCTTGGTCCGCCCCCGCCTCGTGGGAAGGCACCATGCCTCTCCCCGGCGGATATATGGACCGCTACCAATGATGAAAACAGCCTCTTCTCTCCAGAAGGGGCTGTTTGATTTTCATCGTTACCCCTCGGAGAACCGATATGACTCCTTTCTATTATCTCGGTATTCACGTCGGCGGCTCGCACATCACCCTCGACTTGATAGACACCGCCACCTTCGAAATGCTGCCCGGCAGTACCGTACGCGAGCCCCTCGACAGTCATGTCAATCCCACAACCGTCCTGAACGTGTTTGAGCACGCGATCCGCGTCTGCGCCGCCAAAGTGGGCCCTGCCGCCGTCAAGGGCGTTGGCCTCGCCATACCGGGCCCCTTCACGTATGGGGAGGGCGTCTGCCGCATCACTCCGTTCCAGAACAAATACGAGCAGATGTTCGGCGTCAATTTCCGGCAATACCTCAGCAACGCGCTTGACTCCGCCGCCAAACCTGTCGTTTTCAACAACGATGCGGCCTGCTTCGCCCTTGGCGAGTACTTCCGTGGAGGCGCGCAAGGCTTTCAACGCCCGGTCGTGGTCACGCTCGGAACCGGTTTTGGCGCATCCTTCCTCAAGGAGGGCCGTCCGCAAACCGCAGGCAGCGATGTGCCGCCCGACGGCGAACTCTGGCATGTACCTTTCAAAACCGGCATCGCCGACGACTTTTTCTCCACCCGTTGGCTGGTCTCCGAATGGCAACGCCTGACCGGCACGACCATCGCCGGCGGCAAGGAAATCGCGCAGGCCGCGCTCAAGGGCGATGCCACAGCCAAAAAGATTTATCGCACGTTCGGCGAAAACCTCGCCGAATTTGTCGCGCCTTGGCTCACCGCCTTCGGCGCGGATGCCTTTGTGATCGGCGGCAATATCGCCCGCGACTGGGACCTCTATGTGCCCGCGCTTGAAGCCGGCCTCGCGAAACGCCTTCCTTCCGGTATCGCCGTCAAGCCTTGCGAACTTGGCGAACAGGCCCCTGTCTATGGTGCCGCGCTGGCACTGACGCTGATCGACCAGACGACCGTCACCGCCGGTCCTTTGCCTGCCGCCTTCACCGGTTTCGACGCGCTGCTCGCCCGCGTGGCCGCGCACAAACAGGCACTGCTCGACGGACCCGCAAACGCCCCTTGGAAAGCCTTAGTGGCCGCGCTCGATAAAGCCCTGCGTGCCACCGGCAAAAAGACCGTTTGGTACGACGTCAACGCCGCAGCCGACAAAGACGGCCGTTTCGATAAAGACGCGCTCGCGAATATCCGCGCAGACGCCCAAGCGGACCTCTGCGTGGTCGCAGGATGCGGCGCGTCGCAGGTGCCGTGGAACGACGCCGCCACGATCACCGTCGCCTGAACCCGCAAAAGCAGGCATAACCAACGCCCTCGGGCGACAAGGAGACCTCCATGCAAACAAAAACGTTCCGCCTGTTTTTCTTGGCCTTACTCGTCCAAGCGGCCTTCCCCCGTTTCGTATGCGCCCAAGTGATCGCGTCGTCTCGCCCGCCCAACATCGTTGTCATTTTGGCGGATGATCTCGGCATCGGCGATGTCGGCTGTTACAACGCCGCTTCGAAAATCAAAACTCCAAACCTTGACCGTCTGGCCGTGCGCGGCATGCGTTTCACCGATGCCCACAGTCCCTCATCCGTCTGTACGCCTACGCGCTACGGCCTTCTGACCGGACGTTACGCTTGGCGTACGCGTCTGCAGAAGGGCGTGTTGTTCGGCCTCAGCGCTCCGCTCATCGCGCCAGACCGCCTCACGGTCGCCTCTATGCTGAAAGCCCGCGGCTACCGTACCGCCTGTTTCGGGAAATGGCACCTTGGGCTCGGCTGGGCGGGCCAGACGACCGACGACCCCCAGTTGAAGGGCGGCGCTGTCGATTATTCGAAGCCCCTTTCCGATTCACCGCTCTCGCACGGTTTCGACACTTTCTTCGGTATCTCCGGTTCGCTCGACATGCCGCCCTACACGTTCATCGATAACGACCATGTCACGGCCTTGCCGTCCGAAATCACCGGCGAAGGCGGACGTAAAGGACCCACCGCACCCTCATTCAAGGCCCCAGACGTGCTGCCCGAAATCTCGCGGCGCGCCATCGCATATATCGCGGACTCCGCCGCCGCCGCAAAAGCCGGTCACCCTTTCTTTCTCTATTTGCCACTCAATGCGCCGCACACGCCGATCGTACCCTCGGGCACATGGAAACATGAACATCCGCTCGGCCATTACGCCTGCTTCGCGGAACAGGCGGACGACACCGTCGGACAAATCCTAGCCGCGATCGATGCTCATGATCTCGCCGATCAGACGTTGGTGATCGTCACCAGCGACAACGGATACGCACCCTACGTCGGAATTGTGAAAGACGATGAGCGGGGCAGTGGCACCGGCGGCGTCAAAGCGCTTGAAGCCTTGGGACACTTCCCCAGCGCTTCGTACCGCGGCTACAAAAGCGAACTGTGGGAAGGCGGACACCGCGTGCCTTTTCTGGCGCGCTGGACCGGCACTGTTGCCCCCGGCTCAACATGCACAAACCTGATTGGGCTCAACGACCTGATCGCCACCGTCGCCGAATTGACGCAGACGCCTCTGCCTGCCTGCGCGGGCGAAGACAGCATCAGTTTTCTCAGCTCGTTGCGCGGCCAGACCGGACAGCGCGCAAACATAGTCCTGCACAGCGTCAACGGCCGTTTTGCGATTCGGGAGGGACAATGGAAGCTCGTGGCATGCCCGGGATCGGGAGGCTACTCAGACGGCCGAAGAAAAGAGGGCGGGAAGAACCCTCTCGACGGCCTTCCCCCGCTCCAGCTCTACGATCTTGCGAGCGATCCGTCCGAAACAAAGAACCTCGCGGAACAGAATCCTGAACGGGTTAAACGCATGATGGCCCTGCTCGAAAAACAGGTGGCCGACGGACGCAGCACGCCCGGAGCGCCGCAAACCAATGATGTTCCCGTGCGGATCAATAAGCCGTGAACAAAATCACGCGCCCTCCCCTCTGTCCGCAACCCGAACAAGCGGGATAAGCGACAGCAGGCGGGCGTCGTCCTTACGCCTGTTGCGCGCTTTTCTGCAGCCGCTTGAGTTGTCCCGCAACCGACATCTTCTGCATGGCGCTCATACGGTCTACCAGCAATACGCCATCCAAATGGTCCGTCTCGTGCTGGATGGCCCGAGAAAGCAATCCGCGCGCGGAAACGGTCTGACGCACGCCGTTGAGATCCGTAAACGTGACCGTCACCTTGTCTGCCCGCGTAATCGGCGCGCCAATGTCGGGAAAGCTGAGGCAACCCTCTTCGTTTCGCTGTTTCCCCTCTAACGCGATGATCTCCGGGTTGATCAGAATCAGCGGCATGGGAATAGCGGCATTCTCTTCGCGGCGCGCCTCCTTCTCGGCGTCATGAGGCACATCGATGACGCAGATGCGCTCCGTACGTCCGACCTGTTCAGCCGCCAACCCCACGCCTTTTGCCGCGTACATGCTTTCCAGCATATCCCGCACAAGATGGCGCACCGAATCCGTCAGTTCGGCCACAGGAACAGCCTTTTGACGCAAAATCTCATTCCCGAAAGTGACCACCGGTAAAACCACATAAAACCTCGCTTTCAGGAGAGTACAATAAAGAACAGTCCCCCCTTTTGACAATACTAAAAATGACGAAAGTCCCGTGCGCGCGCGATTGAAATCCTGCTTTCTCCTTAAATTTGGGGATTGGCTTTTACGACAAATTCATCTATTTTGTCATCCTTAACAGGATCATTTTTATCGGAGATTTATGACCCTTCGGACCTTGCTCGAAGACGTGGCAGCCAGGCGCCCTGACTCGATCGCCTTACGTTATCATCGCGAAAACACATGGCAGAGCCGCACGTATGCGGAGCTGGCCAAGGGCTGTAGCCAGATGGCAGAGGCGTATAGTCGTTTCGATCTGAAGCCCAAGACCGACCACTTCGCCATCATCCTCGAAAACAGCCCGGAGTGGATCGAAACCTATCTGGCCACCTCGGGTGCGGGCGTCCCCGTCATACCGCTTGACCCCAAGCTTCGCGCCTGCGAAGTCGCCTACATTCTGCAAGACGCGGATGCCGTTGCCGTCTTGACCGATTCACGGCACCTCGACATGATGGAACAGATTTTGCCAGAGTTGCCGGCGGTCCGCGCCATCGTGGTGGTTGACGGCGGAAGCGACCCCCTTGCCATGATCGACGGCCGCCCCTGTTACGACTATGAAACCCTCAGAAACAGCATCCAAGACACACCCCTCGCGTGGTACAGCGCCCATAAGCCGGATCCCCAAGACATCGCTTCCCTCATCTACACTTCGGGCACCACCGGCAAGCCAAAAGGCGCGATGCTTTCCCATCTCAACTTCTGCAGCGACGCGCTAGGCAGTTTCGACGCGCTCAAGGATACGATCACCTTCAAAGACGATTTTCTGATCGTGTTACCGCTTTTTCACGCCTTCTCTTTCACCGCAAACTTTGTGGTGCCGCTGGTGAAAGGGTGCGGCATGTACTTTGTCGAGAGCCTCCGCACGATCGGCGATGACATCAAGAAATTGCGACCCTCGGTTGTGATGGCCGTGCCGCTGCTCGCCGAGAAGATGTTCACCAAGATCGACGACAAACTCAAAGACAACCCGTACGCGCAACTGTTGTTCAAGTGCGGTTTGGGTCGGCTGATCGGCAGAAGGGTGCTTAAGGGACTCGGCGGCCGCCTGCGCTTTCTGATCGTGGGCGGCGCCCCCTGCCCGGCACACGTCCTGCAGGGCTTCCGCCGTTTGGGCGTGCCGATCGCCGAAGGCTATGGCCTCACCGAGTGTTCGCCCGTTGTCACGATTACCAATGCCACCGAAGCGCGCGTGGGCTCAATCGGCAAGAAGCTTCCTAATATCGAGGTCCGCATCGCAACCCCCAATGAGCAGGGTGTGGGCGAACTCCAAATCCGCGGCCCCATCGTGATGAAGGGCTATTATAAGAATCTTGAAGCCACGCGCGACGCCTTCGATGGCGACTGGCTGCGCACCGGCGACTTGGCTTCGGTCGATGCCGACGGTTATTACGCTATCCGCGGACGCAAGAAGGCGCTGATCGTTAACCGCGAAGGCAAGAACATCTACCCCGAAGAGGTCGAGAACGCGATCGCGCGCGACCCCCTGATCGGCGATGTGATCGTCATCGGGTACACGATCGGCGATATGCCCGGCGAACGCGTCGGGGCCATCCTCTCGCCCAATATGGAAGCCCTAATCGCCGCAAACAACGGGACTGAGCCGCCATGGGAAAGAATCGAGCATCTTCTCCGCGAACGCGTGCATGCCCAGTGCGAGTGCCTGACGGACTATAAGCATCCGCGCAAGCTCATCATCCAGCGAGAGCCCCTCGAACGCACCTCCATCCAGAAGGTTCGCCGCTGCCTTTATCAGGGCAAGCTCAACGAACAACCCCGTTCCCATGAACCGCCATGAAACTCCTCCACACCTCTGACTGGCATTTGGGCGGTAAGCTGCACGAGCAAGACAGAACGCGTGAACATGAGCAGTTCCTCGAATGGCTGACAACGTTGCTACGCGCCGAGCGGCCCGATGCGCTGGTGGTCGCGGGCGATGTCTTCGACACCTTTACCCCGTCCAACCGCGCCCTCGAACTTTACTACTCCTTTCTTGGAGAACTTTTCAAGGCGTCTCTCTGCCGCGCCGTCGTGATCACAGGCGGCAATCACGATTCCCCCTCGCTGCTCGATTCGCCTGAGAAAATTCTCGTCCACCTCAATGCCCGCGTCGTCGGTTCCGCCTCGGACGATCCCGCACAGGAGGTTGTCTGGGTGCAGGGCGAACAGGCAGAGACCGGACTCGTGATCGGCGCGGTCCCCTATCTGCGCGAGGGAGACCTGCGTTGCGCCGCTTCCGGCGAGAGCGAAGAGGAGCGCGCCGCGAAACTTCAGGCCGGATTCCGAACCCATTATGCCCGCGTGGCGGAGGCCGCCCGCCTGCTGTCGTCTGCCAAAACCGGTTTCGACGTGCCGCTCATCCTCACCGGCCACTGCTATCTGCGTAACGCCATGCTCTCGGACGACCACTCCGAACGCGCCCGCGCCATCGGCGGTCTTGACGGCCTGTCCTGCACACTCCTGCCCCCCTCCGACTATCTCGCGCTGGGACACCTGCATCTGCCGCAAACCATCGGGGGCAACTCCGCCCGCCGCTACGCGGGTTCGCCCATTCCCATGAGTTTCGCGGAAGCGGAAACCGAAAAATCGGTCGTGCTCGTGACCTTCGGCGTTCGCTCCGGCGATCCGGTCGACGCGCGGACCATCCCCGTGCCTGTCTTCCAGAAGCTGAAGCAGTTGACCGGCACTCCCGAAACGATCATGGCGCGCCTTGCGGAGTTGATCACCGACGGCGAATCGGTCTGGACCGACGTGCAGGTCACCGAAGGCGAAGGCGAACTCTCGGCGTTCTGGGATGAAACGGCCCGCCTTGTGATGAATACGCCCGTTAAAATCCTGACGAGGCGCAATAGCCGTCCTGCGCGCGCGTGGGCGGGACGGGGAACCGACGAAGAAATCCGACTCGACACCTTAACGCCCAATGACGTTTTCCGGATGCGTCTCGACGAGGAGTCGCTCGCCGACGAGGAGCGCCAATTCTATTCCACGCTTTTTGACGAACTCATGCGCGATGTCTCTGCCGCCCGCATCACGGCGGAGGTGGCGCCGTGAGAATTCTTTCGCTGCGTTTAGCCAATATCAACTCGCTCGCGGGCGAGTGGTCGATCAACTTCGAGGATCCGATCTACCGCGACGGGCTCTTTGCCCTGACCGGGCCGACCGGCTCCGGCAAAACCTCGGTTCTCGACGCGCTGTCGCTCGCGCTGTACGGTCGGACCGTGCGACAGAAAATCTCCAAGGAAACAAACGAGGTCATGACACGCGGCACGGGTTTCGCC
>CAZTDL010000109.1:0-9953 GCA_964612775.1 uncultured Lentisphaeraceae bacterium | reverse complement strand
CCCGATGTGGTGGCGAGTATACCTGCCAGTGTGGCGCGCATGTACAACGTGCTGCCTGTTTATGTGACGGCGGGGACCATTACGCTGGCTACTTGCGATCTGATTGATCCGCACGTGATGGATGAGCTGATGTTCGTTCTGACCAAGGACGTGCAGTTCGTGTTGGCGCGGGAAAAAGACGTAAAGGATCGCGTCGCTGAGTATTACGGCGATGAGAGCGCGACGGTCTCCGACATGCTCAGCAGCCTGGAGTCGGATTTGGCGCTGGACACGTCGCTGGGTGTTGAGGATGCCGACGATAAGGCTTTGGAATCGGCTGCGGCGGCTGCCCCCGTGATTCGGTTTGTGAACCTGGTGCTGTATCAGGCGGTCACCGACCGTGCTTCCGATATTCACTTTGAGCCGTTCGAGACCGATTTCAAGATCCGTTATCGTGTGGATGGCGCACTGTACGAAATGTCGCCGCCGCCGAGGCGCTTGGCTCTGCCGATCATTTCGCGTATCAAGGTCATGTCGGGCTTGAACATCGCCGAGCGGCGTATTCCTCAGGACGGACGCATTTCCCTGACGGTTGCCGGGCATTCGGTGGATCTTCGTGTGTCCTGCCTGCCGACGGCCCATGGCGAAAGCGTGGTGCTCCGCGTGTTGGACCGTAGCGTGGTGTCGCTCGACCTCGAGAACGTCGGGTTGCCCGAGGATATCTTTGACGAGCTGACCATGGATATCGAGAAGCCGAACGGCATCATCATCGTAACGGGGCCGACCGGTTCCGGTAAGACGACGACGCTCTATTCCTGCCTGCGGCGCATCAATACGATTGACCAGAAGCTGTTGACGGCAGAGGAACCGGTCGAGTACGACATGGACGGGATTGTTCAGGTTCAGATCAATCCGAGCGTCGGCAACACGTTCGGGAAAGTGTTGCGCGCCTTTCTGCGTCAAGATCCGGACGTGATGATGATCGGTGAAATTCGTGATTTGGAAACCGCCGAAATCGCGGTCCAGGCTTCCCTGACCGGTCACCTGGTTTTCAGCACGTTGCACACGAATGACGCGTCCGGCGCCGTCACGCGTCTGGTTGACATGAATGTGGCGCCGTATCTGATCGCATCCACGTTGGAGGCGGTGTTGGGGCAACGTCTTGTGCGTACCATCTGTCTGAACTGTAAGGAGCCGTACATGTCGGATGACGACACCTTGGCGCGTTTGGAGCTGAAACGTGCGGCGGTGGGCGATCGCCCATTCTATTACGGACGGGGCTGCACGAAATGCAACGGCACCGGATATAAGGGACGTAAGGGCGTGTTTGAGTATTTGCGTGTTTCGGATCCGATCCGGCAGCTGATCAACGAGCGTCGCCCGACGCTGTTCATCCGGGAAAGGGCGCGCGAACTCGGCATGCGGACTATGCGTGAAGACGCGATCCGTAACGTGCTTGACGGGTATACGACGGTTGACGAAGTTTTGCGGTACACCTAAAAAGGTTCGTTGGCTTGTTTGTGCCCGAACGCAGGTGCGCATATGAGAGGGAGTGAGGGGGAACGGTAAATGGAAAATGTTGTGATTGTCGGGAGTGGGCCTGCGGGGTTAACGGCTGCGACTTACGCGGCGCGTGCTAACTTGAACCCGGTTGTGATAGACGGCATGCAGCCTGGTGGCCAGCTGACGCAAACGACGGACGTCGAGAATTTTCCCGGGTTTGAACAGCCGATTCCGGGTTCCGATCTTGTCGCCACCATGCGGAAGCAGGCCGAGCGTTTCGGCGTGCGGTTTATGATGGATGAGGTTTCCTCCTGCGATTTTTCCGGTAAGGTTAAAAAGATCGCGCTGATGATCGCTGGCACCTTGGAGTCCCGCACGGTCATTATCGCCACGGGCGCCAGCGCGCGGTATCTGGGAATCGATTCCGAGCAGCAACTGATGGGCAAAGGCGTTTCGGCGTGCGCCACCTGCGATGGATCGTTCTTTAAAGGACAAAATGTGGCGGTTGTCGGAGGCGGCGATACGGCGATGGAAGACGCGCTGTACTTGTCGCGTTTGGCTGCCCATGTGACGGTGATCCATCGCCGCGACGCCTTCCGCGCTTCGAAAATCATGTCGGACCGTGTTCTTTCCACCCCGAACATCGATGTGGCCTGGAATGCTGTTGTCGAGGAGGTCGCCGATGTGCCCAAGGGTGAAGTGACGGGCCTGCGGCTTAAGAATGTGAAAACCGGTGAACGTTACGAACGTGCGTTCCAAGGTGTGTTTATGGCTATCGGCCACATCCCGAATACGGGTGCTTTTGCGGGCCAGGTTGAACTCGACGCCGATGGTTATATCGTGTCGATTCATACGCGGACCTCTGTGCCCGGCGTGTTTGCCGCGGGCGATGTGCAGGACCGTCATTACAAACAGGCGGTCACTGCGGCCGGAACGGGGTGCATGGCCGCTTTGGAAGCGGAACGTTATCTTGCGACAAACGGATAAATATGGAGTTTTTCGATAGAGAGTACACCGCGAAGCAGGCCTATGGCCGCTTGTACCAGTATGCAAGGAAGTATCGTTTCCGCCTGCTGGCCGGATTGCTGGCCGGATCCGTTACGGCCGGTTCTTGGGTGCCTGTCTTTCAGGTTGTCCAGCCTGTCCTGAAACAGTTTCAGACTGCGGGTTCGCAGGCGAAGGCTGAGCCTTTGTTCAAACCGGATGCCGTGCAAGAGCAGAAGCCTAAGCGCGGCGGCAGCCTTAATGACAGCTTGAAGGCGCTGGTCAAGCAGAACGGGGATGGCAAGGCACAGACTGTTGCGACGGATGATGATTTGCCCGACTGGTTTCAAAAGATTGAAAAGCTGGGAAACAGGTGCGGGGTGAAGTTCCGCGATGCCGAAGGGCATATGACGGGACAGTTGCTTCTGATCGGCTTGTTTGTTCTTCCGATGGTCATGATGGTCAAGATGGTGGCCATGTATTTGAATCACTACTTTCTGCGTTGGACGGGAGCAAAAGTCGTTCAGGATTTCCGGATCGACCTTTTCACCCATCTGCAGAAGCAGTCGCTCTACTTCTTCGGACGCACGGATGTGGGACAGCTGATGAGCCGTTGCACAAGCGATCCGCAGCAGATCGACGCTGTGATCGCGCATACCTTGGCGGACGTTTGCCGTGCGCCGTTTGAGATTTTGGTCTCGTTCGGCTTTGTGATTTACTTTGCGGTTAAGAACGACATGATTGAGACGCTGATCTTGGTCTTGGTCGGTTTCCCCCTGTTTTTGTTGCCGATGGCGGCGTTAGGAAATATGGTGCGCAAATGGGCGCGCAAGGCGATGCACCGCATCTCGTTCATCGCCTCCAAAATGCATGAGAATCTCACCTGTATCCGTGTGGTCAAAGCCTATCATACCGAGTCCTACGAGATCGGGCGGTATCGGGCGGTCAACCAGTTCTATGTCAAAAGCGTTTTGCGGGCCGTGCGTTTGGAACTGCTGATTACTCCTTCGGTCGAATGCGTGGGTGTTCTTCTGATCGGGTTCTTTGTGATCTACTGCTACTTCCGGCATTTGGCCATTCATGAGATTGCTCCTCTGCTTGTTCCGTTCTTGGTGGCTTACCGTCCTTTGAAACAGCTTGGAAAAGTGCAGGCCCAGATTGAACGCGGGCGTGCGGCTCTGGCCCGTATTTATTCGTTGCTGGATACCGATTACAGCCTTCCGTCCGCAGCTGAACCCGTGCGCAAATCGCGTTTTGAGGATCGGGTGAGTTTCGATCATGTGTGTTTCAGGTATGGTGAAGGCCCGGAGTTAACGATCAAGGATGCGACCTTCGATATTCCTCGCGGTTCAGTCGTCGCTGTGGTGGGCGGAACGGGCTCAGGCAAGACGACGCTGGCCAATCTGTTGGCCCGCTTCTATGATCCGGCATCCGGATCGGTGAAGCTGGATGGCCTTGATCTGCGGCAAATGGATATCGGAGATCTCCGCGATTTAGTGGGCGTCGTGACGCAAGAGACGGTTCTTTTCAACGACACGGTTTTTGCCAATATCGCTTATGGTTCTCCTGCCGCGACGCGCGAACAGGTGATCGACGCGGCCAAGATGGCGAATGCGCATGAGTTCATCGTTTCGCAACCGGAGGGGTATGATCGCGTGGTGGGTGAAAAAGGCTTCGCTCTGAGCGGCGGCGAGCGCCAACGCGTGGCCATTGCCCGGGCCATTCTCAAAAATCCTCCGATTTTGATTTTGGATGAGGCGACCAGCGCGCTGGATACGGTGACCGAGCGGCTCGTTCAAGATGCGATCAACAAGCTGATGGCGAACAGGACCACCTTCGCGATTGCGCATCGTCTGAGTACGATTCGCAATGCGGATCTGATTCTCGTGATGGATAAGGGCGTGATCATCGAACGCGGCACGCATGAACAACTGTTCGCCGCAGGAGGCGCATATCGTAAACTGTGCGATATGCAGATGATGGACTAGGTCTGCCTATACGCCGTGCGGAGCCGGTGCGGGGATCCGGTTTCGCGGACTGAAACGTTTCACCAAAGGGGATTTCATGGGGGAACACAAGACAAGTCTCGAGAAGCGTATTTTTAAGGCGAGCGTTTTCGTTCTGATTGCGCATGTGCTGTTCAAGCTGGCGGGACTGATTCAAGCCAAGGTGATGGGGTATTATTTGCCTCAGAGCACTTTTGACGTGGTCTACGCGTTCGCGTTCGAGAACTGCATCTTTATGCTCTTTCTGATCGGCGAGGAAGTCCTCGGGCCGTCGTTTTTGCCGGTCTTCATGCGTGAGCTGGACATCGAGTCCGAAAAAAGCGCATGGACATTCGCGAACACGGTGTTAACCCTGCAATTCATTTTGCTCTCGGCTGTGGCGTGTGTGCTTTGTGTGGCTCCGCACCGCATTGTGAACGTGTTGACCCACTGGAGCTTGGTCAATTCGCCTGAAAAATACGAGCTGGCCGCGCGGAGTGTGAGATCATTGGCCCCTGCGGTCATCGGCCTGTCGTTGGGCTCGACCACCTATGTTTTGCTGAACGGCTATAAACGGTTTTTCTTGGCGGCGTTCGGCGATGCGGTCTGGAAATTTTCGGTGGTTTTCTTCCTGATCGCGGGCGCGGTTTTGGCGAGGGACAATACGACGATGTTGATGTGGGGGCTTGTCGCGGGGTCTCTCTGCAAGGTCGGCACTCATTTGTTCGGTTTGCGGGACAAGTTGGCGTTGTTCCGTCCCGCTTTTGCTTTTTCACATCCGGCGTTCAAGCGCCTGTGTTGGCTGGCGTTGCCCCTGCTGGCAGGGATTATCATGGCGAAGGTGCGTGATGAATACAACAATGTGTATGTGCTCAGTGCGTTGGACGAGTCGGGGTTAATGCAGGCCAATTCGATGGGGAGGAAGCTGCAGAGCACACTCCTGTTTCTCGTGCCGTATACGCTTTCAATCGCTGTTTTTCCTTATTTTTGCGAATTGGTGGATCATAACGATCATGCGAAACTCGGGAATCTGGTCACGCGGTTCGGTCGGATGCTTCTCTCGATCTTTGTGCCGTTCGCGCTTCTTGTGGCGGTGGCGGCGGTGCCGATCACATCGCTGATTTTCAAAGGCGGACATTTTGACGCGGTTGCGGTGGAACGCACGGCGGTATCGCTTTCCTTCTATACCTTTGTGCTTCCTGCTGCCGCGATCGAGGCGTTGACGATGCAGGCCTTTTTTGCAAATCGGCGGATGGTCTCTGTGACCTTGATTGGGATTTTGTTCTCTTCGATCAGCATTGCGATCAGCTGGATCGGGTTTAAAGTGTGCGGCGGACATGAGTTGATCTTGCTGTCGTTCATCGCGTGCGGCTTTACCGTGTCGCGTATTCTCAAGTGTTTTACACTGGTCGAGATGCTGAAGAAGAATGCGCCGGTTTTTCCGTTTAAGGAAA
This sequence comes from uncultured Lentisphaeraceae bacterium, assembly GCA_964612775.1. Classification (GTDB taxonomy): domain Bacteria; phylum Verrucomicrobiota; class Kiritimatiellia; order RFP12; family UBA1067; genus DAOPZC01. The sequence goes on along the minus strand of CAZTDL010000109.1, from coordinate 4,048 downwards.
CCGTTTTGTTTGTGGCGCGGGTGACGTTGGCGGCCGGGTTAGCCTCCGGCTTGAGTTGGTTGGCATTGCACAACATGGGAGGGGCGGCCGGACTGCATGGACGAATGGGTGACTTGCTCAAGCTGATGATTGCGGGCGGTGTTTTCGGCGTCGTCTATCTCGTGGGCGCGTATGCCTTTAAGATCGGCGAACTGCGCGAGTTGTTCATGTTCGCCCTTCAGAAAGTACGCAAACAGGCTTGAGGCTCGGGGCGTTTTTGTATTAAACTTTAAACCCAATTAAACCAGAATAAAAGACGTGCGGCATACGCGCAAAACACTTTGAGGAGTTTGACTTATGGGCATGTTGGATCAAGTGAAACAGGCGATGCAGATGCGGAAGGAAGCCAAGCGCATCCAGTCCGAGATCGAGAAGATTACGTGCGAATACGCCAACGGCGGCATCACGTGCGTGGCGCGCGGCGATTTTACCATTGTGTCTCTCAAGGTGACGCAGGAAGCGCTGAAAGAAGTGCTCGCAGGTAAGCCGGAGCGTTTTGAGACCATGCTGAACAATGTGGTCAACGGCGCGCTCAAGGGCGTTAAAAAACAGACTCAGGAAGCCATGGCCAAGATGATGCAGGGGTCCGGCATGGGCGATATGTTCGGAGGTTGAGGTTCCCATGGTCCCTCCGGTCGACAAGCTGATCCGTTCGTTGGCCAAACTGCCTGGATTGGGAAGACGGTCGGCGGAGCGTGCCGCGCTTGCGTTGCTGCGTAAGCCGGAGCTGTTATTGGACACGCTGGCGGCCGCGCTGCAGGAGGCGCGCGCCTCGGTCTGTTGCTGCTCGGTTTGCGGCGGGTTTACCTCCATCGGCCACAATCCCTGTAAGCTCTGTACCGATGCCGCACGCGATGATGCGGTGCTGTGTGTCGTCGAGGAGCCTTCGGACATTTTCGCCATCGAACGCTCGGGCGGCTTTGGCGGACGCTATCATGCCCTGATGGGAAAGCTCTCTCCTTCGAAGCAGATGGGGCCGTCTGAACTGCGCCTTCATGCGCTCGCGGAACGCATCGCGAAAGGCGATGTGAAGGAGGTCCTTCTGGCGCTGAGCACCGACATGGAGGGAGATGCCACGGCCGGTTACATCGGCGAGTTGTTGAAACCGTTAGGTGTACGTGTCACACGGTTATCGTTCGGTCTTCCCGCAGACAGCGGCGTGGGGTATTCTGATCCCTTAACGCTCAAACGCGCCATCAATGGCCGCATCGCCTGTGATTGAAGGAGGGGTGATGGACGAGTTGTCTGATATCGCGGAAACGGTGGGTCTCGCGCAGGCTCGCATAGCCGAGGCGTGCGCCAAAGTCGGACGGATGCCGGATGAGGTTGAGATCATCGGCGTGACGAAAACGCATGGTCCCGATGTGATACGCGAGGCGTGGGCGGCCGGTATCCGCCGGTTCGGCGAGAACAAGGTGCAGGAGGCGGCTTGGAAGATTCCCGAAAGCGTGAGCGGTCCCGAATGGCATCTGATCGGGCATTTGCAGCGCAACAAGGTTCGCCCCGCGCTTGAGTTGTTTTCCGTTATCCACTCAGTTGATTCGCTGCGAGTGATTGAGCAGATCGAGCGTGTGGCAGAGGAAGGCGGGTATCGCCCCGAGATTCTGCTGGAAGTGAACGTCTCGGGTGAGGCCAGCAAAGATGGCTTGTGCCCTGAAGACGTCCCGGCGGTCATCGACTATGCGATGGGGTGTCACAATCTCACGCTGACCGGCCTGATGACGATGGCGCCGTTCTGCCCCGATCCGGAACTGGCGCGTCCGGTCTTCGCCAAGTTGCGCGGTTGCCGGGACCGCTGGGAAAAACAGTTCGGCATCGGTCTTCCCCATCTTTCGATGGGCATGAGCAACGATTTCGCGGTGGCCGTGGAAGAGGGCGCGACGTGGGTGCGGCTCGGGACGGCGCTTTTTGGCCATCGTCCTAAGTGGAAGCCGCAACGTGAGGATGCGGAACGCTGGGAGCCGTAGCGGGCGTTTCGGGACAGCGGTTTTGTGTGCTGTGATGGCGGCTGTGCCTATCGGGGGCCGCTGTCGGGCGCGCATTCAATCAGATCGGCGAGGCGGTTACGCCACGCATAGAGCGCGGCTGGATCGCGGGAATATTCCGTCATGCTTTTGACAAGGTCTTCGGGTACGCTCAACGCCGCTTTGGACGCCTCAACCCATGGCGTTGCCGGCTTGGCCGCCTGTCGTTTGACAAGGTCTTCGAGAAGGCAAACGTAAGCGAAATCCTCGAGTCCGTCGCGGAAGTTTTCCAGGCGCTGGGTCGGCAACGGCGTGCCGTCAGGCCCGACGCAAGTCCATGCGCCGTCGCCGTGGTAGGTGGTCCAACTGCGCGGAGTCCAATCGGCGAAAGGGCCGGAAGTGATGGGCTTCTGCGAGTTCCAGATGCTGATCTGGTAGTAGAGGAACCCGTCCGGGCGTTCTTTCGCAGTCATCGCACCCATGAGAAGGCGCCCCTCGATGGCGGGATATTCGATGAACATGTTGGCGTACGGGTGGCGCGGTCCGCAACAGATGTACCACCAGACCTGTTTTCCCGCGGCGCGTGCGGCGGCGGCTTGGGCGGGATCGAATTTGGGCGTCAGGGGACAGAAGGCGTCGACGGATTTGATGCAGGAATCCATGCCGTAGCTGTGGTCATAGGTGGTGGTCATGATGGGCACGCCCGGAAATTCTTTCTTGAGCATGGCTGCGGCCTCTTCCACGCGGATAAAATGATTGGTCACGACCTCGTCGCACCCGTAGATATAGGCATGGTCAAGGAGTCCCAGCTCTTTTGCTTTTTCGTATGCGGGGCGCATTCGCGCAATGGTGCCGGTCTGCCAGTTTGCGCGCGACTGCGCGTTGTCTTCGAAGTAGTGCCAGTAGCCGAGGTTGAAACGATCGAGGCGTTTCTGCGCGTGAAGGCGCTGGAGGATATCGAAGTCGGGCATGCCATGGTGATAGAGGCTGTCGCAGGTGATGTAGTAGTCGGCAAGAAAATCGCCCCATTGAAGGGCATGCTTTTTCCAGACGTTGCGCGGATACTCGGCGGTCTTACGCCATGCCGACTGGTCTGCCTGCGTTTCTGGAATGGGTGAATCATGCGGCGAGAAGGTGATGGCCAGAGGAAGGGGACTTGCGGTCGGCAACGTGAACCCGTATACATGCACGCGCAGGCCGAGCGTGAAAGCCGGCGCGTTCTCGGCGGTCACGGTGAGCGTGCCGTGATAGTCGCCGGGGATTTGATCTCTCGGTGCGCGTACGCGTATCCAGAAGCTTTGGAGGTCGCCGGCAGCAATGTTGACGGGGCCGAGAAAATTGAGGATGGGATCGGGCCACCAGCCGACATGTGAGACCTCATAAGGCGGGCATCGTTTGGTTTCAACATAGCCGGTCACGTCGCAGTCGATCTGCGTGCGCTTGAAAAGCGCGCCGCTGGAAGAGATCAGATCGGTCGTGCGGACGGAAACGTTTTTGAGCGCGGCATCGACGGGCAGCACCGCGATCTGGAAACTCTCCTTTTCATTGCGGGCGAGGCGGACTTCGACGTCATGTGCAGGACGTAACTCGAACGATGCGGCGCGCGGCATGAGCTGTTCCATAGAACTGGCCACGCCGACCAGCATGGGGGATTCGGGCCATCCCGCTTTTGAATATGCCTGTTGAAAACGGAGGACCGATAACAGCCGATCGGCGCGGTTGGACATGCCGGATAATTCAGCCTGTAGCGCGTCCAGTTTTGTGAGGGTGATGCCGTCTGCGGATAAATCGGTGCGCAGGTCTTCAAGCCGTTTCGCCAGACGCGCGAGCTGAAGCAAACGCTGGGCCTGACGGTGTTCCTTATCACGCACGATCTCGACACGCTTTACGAGATTTGCGACCGGGTGGCGGTGATCGCTGACAAGCGGGTGATTGCAGTGGGGACGATCCCCGAATTGATCGAAAGCAACCATCCGTGGATTGAGGAATATTTCAACGGGCCGCGCGGACGCGCTGCGCAGGGATCGCACAAACGCGGGGAGGCC
>CAZTDL010000108.1:0-9968 GCA_964612775.1 uncultured Lentisphaeraceae bacterium | reverse complement strand
TTCCCGCGCGGTTCGCGAGGTTCCACTGCGCCTCCGTCGGCAGGTCGAACGAATCGATGCCTGTCTTGGCGCGAAGTTTGCCTATGAAACTGCTCTCCGTGACCGCGTGGCCGGTTAGAGGCCAATTAATGGAGGGCGAATCGGTTGTGGATCCGCGAATATTTCGATACGACACGTTTTCCGTGGGACGTGTGTCGCGCTTGATCGTAAAGACGGATCCGGGGTAGCTGCCCGTGACGTTTTTCCACTGCGCTTGGGTCAGCTCAAAAATGCCGACGTAGAAATCTCGGGTCAGTGTCACCGAAGTCGTTGCCGGAACATCGAAGCCTATTTTGAACGAACAGGCATGAATACGGCGCAGTACGAGTTTGCTCGTGGCATACTCCGAATGGTTGGTCGCGTCGAACCAGACGTTGGTGTATCGGCCTTCCGTAACGAGTCTGCTGTCGCCCGGATAGATATACTCGATCTGGGCGACCGCGCCCGCCGAGTTGGTCAGATCCACGATCATGTAAACCGGCGAACGGGTCGGAACGAGCGATGCGCGGAGTTCCGTCAGTTGCGTTCCGCTGTTCGTGTAAGACGTCGCCATCGGGTCCCAGACGATGCGGCGCGCGCCGTAAGATACGCCGTTGAGGTCTCCAGACAAGGAGGTCGCCGGGATCGCAAGCGCGGTCGGGTCCGTTCCGTTGAACAGGTTGACCGCGACATCTACTTTTTCCGAGGGAGCGCACGCGAGAACGTAATCGATATCCACCAGCCGACTCCACGGCCAACGCTGCCGCACGGTCACTTTGTCAATTTCGGCCGCCATCGATTCCAGCGCCAGACACGCCGCCATCATTCCGATAAAAACGTTTGCCATTCTCATTGTCGTTTCTCCTTTGCCGCCTTTGTGTCGGTCAGGATTTCACTTTGCGTTTTGCGGTCTGTCTCTGCCGCATGGTGGCTACGGCAGGGTTTTCACAATGCGGAATCCGGTAACGCCGTTAGGCGCATTGTCTCCTATGCCGCCCCGTGCGCCCGACGTGCAATCTTTGGCGTCCCCGAGCAGGCGGTTTCCGCCGCCAACGCGTAGGGTTCCGGTTGCACTTCCTACAGGATCCGTTCCGCCCTGCAAGTCGCCATACCAATCCAGGCAAAAATCCCACACGTTGCCGAGCGTGTCGTACAATCCCCAATTATTCGGCAGGTACGATCCGACTTTGGCCGTGCCGTTTGTCGGTCCGAAATTTGATGACAGGGCGTTCTCCCAAGAATCGCCGTCCCAGTATTTTCCGCCGTTCCATGCGTACCGTCCCAAAACATTCAGCCACGTGTTCGTGCCCGCGTTGGCGCCTGAAACGTCGGCGGACGCGTTGCCGTCATTGAAGACGGTGGCCGTTCCGGCGCGGCATGCGCAGTTCCACTGCGCCTCCGTCGGCAGGTCGAACGAATCGATGCCGGTCCGGGCGCGGAGTTTTCCCAGGAAGCTGTTCGTCGTGACCAGATAACCGGTCAGGGGCCAGTTGACGGAGGGGGAACTGTTTGTCGCGCCTCGGATGTCAATATAGGTCACCCTTTCCGCCGGCCGCGTATCGCGCTCTTGGGTGAACGTTGCGGCCGAGGGATAGTTGCCCATGATGTTCTTCCACTGCGCCTGGGTCACCTCGAAGACGCCGACGTAGAAATCCTTGGTCAGCGTGACGGCGAGCGTCGGCGGGACCGCCGTTCCCATATTGAACGCACCGGCATGAACGCGGCGCAACACGAGCTTGTCCGTCTTATACGCGATATCATTGGTCATGTCGAACCAGACGTTGGTGTAGCGCCCCTCGGTGACGAGTCGGCTGTCACCCGGGTAGATGTACTCCACCTGTGCGAGAGTCCCGATTGTGTTGGTCAGGTCCACGATCATGTAGACCGGCGAGTTGGTCTGGTTGAGGGTCACTCGGAAATCCGGCAAAATCCCGTTGTTCGTGCAGGCTGTTTGTGTCGGGTCCCACACGATACGGCGGAAACCGCTGGACACGCCGTACAAATCACCGGACAAAGACGACTCGGGGATGCCGACGGCTTCGGAACCGACGGTTCCGCTCACCGTGATATCCGTTTTCTCCGAAGACGAGCCCGAAAGGACATAGTCGAGGTTCACCAACCGGTTCCACGGCCAGCGTTGACGCACCGTCACTTGCGTAATCTCAGCAGCACGAGCCTCGAGTGCTAAGCAGGTCGCCATCAGCCCGATAAAATAATTTGCCGTTCTCATTCCGCTTCTCCTGTGTTTCCGACGAACACGCGTTTCCGCCCTCTTCGTCCTACTGTAGTCGAATCATCGTGCCGTCCGGCAAACGTGCCAGTGTGGTGTCCCATTGATTCGTCGCCGTGCCGGAAAACGTCAACGCCAGACCGAAGGTCCCGTAGCCCCAGGCGCTCCGTCTTACTTTCCACCCGAAATATCCGGCCGCGTCTTCCAGCGCGTTGGTCTGTGTTGCGCCGTCGGTTTTGGCTATCACCAACCGTCTGGTCGCGACGTCCCCAGTGGCGTTTGTCCAATTCGAGTCGTAGGGGATTACGACATTCTTGCTGATCTTTCCCCACGTCTTGCTCTCTGGCAGGGAATCAACAGAAGCCTTTCCAAACGCACCCGTCACGACGGCCAAATGCGAGGTCAATGCCCCTGCCACCGCAAAATCGCTCGTATAGAACGTCAGCGTCAGAGCGTAAACATCCTCTGCGGCTGGTACGTCTGAATCGAATGCCTGCCAAAGCCAGTTGGAGGTGCCCCCCGTGAAGTTCGTCAAAACGGATTTGTTCATGCCCGTGATTTCCAGTTGGGCCGTGGCCGCGTTCGTCGCCCAGTCCCATGCCAACGGGACCCTGTTGGTGAAAACCGTCGACCACGACCGGTTGTCGTTTAACGAGGTGTAGATTTCGACCGGATCCGAAACGATGCCGGCCGCCCCGGAATCAAGCATGAATCCCGCCGTGACCAGTACTAACACGGCGGGCACTTTTCTTCTCATGGCTATTGTTCGCATATTCACTTCCGTGGCCTCCTGTTTTTTCTCCGGCTGCCGCTCCTGATCATATTGTTCCTGTTAAAGAAGACCGTTAAGGGATGAAGGCCCCTTACCAAGAATGAAATCAGTGTATACGGGGTGGAAATCTTTTTCTTGTACGATTCGGCCTGTTTAGTGTACGATTCGACCATGAATAAGTATGACGTGCAGCGGCGTTTTCTGGAGCGGATCGGAAGCTTCGAGCCGTTCAAACTGCTGTTCGACCTGTTGCCGAACGTCGGGTTTTACATCAAGGATCTGTCCGGCCGCATCATGATCATCAACCGCTACAACTGCGCCAACTGCAACATTCCCAACGAACTGGCCGCCATCGGGAAAACCAGCCACGACCTGTTCAGACCGTTTTTTGCCGACGAATATTTTGATACGGATGCCGAAGTCATAAAAACGGGACGGCCGCTTTTGAACAAGGTTTTGCCATCGATCAATTGTCTGTTGAAGCCGATGATCGTCAACAAGGTTCCCGTTTACGACAGAAACCGCAAGATCATCGGCGTGGCGATGGCTTACTATTCCGTTGACTCCACCTCCGACTCCCCAACCTGGAGTCAGCGCCTGACGAACGTGATCGATTACATTCACCACCACTATGCGGAACAGGTGAAGAGCGAAACGCTCGCCCAGATCGCGCGGGTTTCCGAGACGCACCTCAAACGCATCTTCAACCGGCTTTTCGGCATGCCGTCCATCGAGTACCTGATTCTGACGCGCATCAACGCGGCGCGCGACCTCTTGGAAACGACGGATCGGACGATCAGCGATATCGCGCAGGAGGTGGGGTTCTACGACCACAGCCACTTCATTCGCCATTTCAAGCGTCTCCGCGGGTGTACGCCCAACCAGTACCGCCAGCAATATAAGGCGCAGGAGAAAACGGCGAACCGGAAAAGGAAACCGACGGGGGTGACAGAGTCCTGAGGGGCCTTCCGGCACAGCCTCGGCTTCCCGTGCGGACATCACGCCCGTTTTGAACGTACCGTCTGGAGGGCGAACCTGCGGTGAGCCGCTGAGGAAAGGCAGATAACTGATTTTCGCGCATCTGACCGAAGTCAACGTCCGCAAAACGGGGTTTGGCATGACGGCTGATAATGGGATAAACTCCTAAATATGTAATGGGAACATCCCATATCAGGAGACACCGTTTGATGAAATCTGAATTCCCCACACTCGTCCTGATCGTTGCCGCTTCACTCGTCTTCGGTCGTGGCGAGGGCTGGATGCCCAAGCCGCCCGCACCGCCGCCGGTCGCGACGCTGACGAACGAGGCGCGGTACGTCGAGTGGAAGTTTCGCGAGGACGTGACAGATCTGTCGACGGGCCTTGCTGCGTACGCGCTTCGCACGAACGCGCTCGCGCTGGCGTCCGAGCTCGAGCCGAAGGAGGATTGGCGCGTCGTGAAGGCGAGGGTTTACGCGATGCTCTGTGATCAGATGGCGATCGACGTTTCGCCGTTCGACTGGTATCCGGCGATTTCGATCTGGAACCGATACGACCGCCCGATGTCCGCCGTGATCGGGCGGCGCAACGCCAAGATCGAGCGGACGTATTATCCCGATGTCGCTCGGTGCATCAACCAAGGAAACCGGGAAGGTGTCTGGACGGTCTGGAAGGACTTTGATCATTCCGTTCCCGTCTGGGAGGATATGTTCAAGCTCGGCTTTGCCGGGATGCGCGACCGCGTGATCGCGCAAGATGACGGGAAACCGTTTTACCTCTCGCTCAGCATCACGGCGGACGCGTCGATCAGGCTGATCGAACGCTTTGCCGCACAGGGGCGCAAACGGCTCGTTGCGGCAGACGGACAAAGCTCCCGTCTCGCAAAGCAGATCTCCGCCTTGGAGCAGCTCGCCAAAGGTCCGCCGCGGACGGCGTACGAGGCGCTCCTCTTCATCGACCTCTATTTCTTCATGTGCGAGCATCTCGACGCCATGCAGTGTCGCTCGCTCTCGATCGTCGACAGGAACCTGTGGCCGTACTATCGGGCCGATCTTGCGTCGGGGCGGACGACCGAAGCTGAATTCCGCGAGCAATTCAGGCACTTCCTCTGGCAATGGGCTTCGGTGGACAACTACTGGGGTCAGCCCGTGACGATGGGCGGCACGACGGCGGACGGCACGACGGAGTACAATCCGCTCTCGCGGATCATTCTCGATGTGATGGACGAGTGCGCCCTCCCGACGCCGAAATTCCATGTGAAGATCGGCAAGTCGACGCCGCGAGACATTCTCGACAAGCTCCTCGACATGGCGCGACGCCACCGTTCGCTCACGTTCATCGGCGAAGAGCCGGCGCGGCGTATCCTCGAGCATTATGGCGCCACAAAGGACGAGGCGCGCATCTTCTACACTACCGGGTGCTACGAGGTCGCGCTCGCGAACGGCGCGAATACGACCGGCGTCGGCTACATCAACCTGCTCAAGCAGGTCGAGCTCGTCCTGCGCGACGCGAAAGACGGAAAGTTCTCCGCGGCCGATGGCGCGGCGTTCGAGGCGGAATGCATCCGCCGTATGGTGAACGTCTGTACGAACTGTCTCGCGATCGCGAGCACGTTCGAGCGGCACTTGGATGACGTCAACCCCGCGAACATAACAACGCTCGGCGTCGCGCACGCGGTCAAAACGGGGCGCGATGCCTTTGCGAATGGCTCGGAGCGTGGGAACAACACGGGGCTCCAGATTTCCGCGATGGGCACGACAGTCGACGCGCTTGTTGCGGTAAAAGAGCTCGTCTACGAGAAGAAGGAGATGTCCCTCGCGGACCTTGGCAAGCTCATGGCGGCGAACTGGAAGGGACGTGACGACCTGCGTCTTCGGATGAAACGCTCGAAAAGGAAGTGGGGGAACAACGATCCGGATGCGAACGCGACGGCGGTTGCGGTCTCAAAGGCGCTTGCCGCAGCGGTCAACGGCAAGCCGAACGTGCGCGGCGGCATTTACTTTCTCACCGGACACACCGCACGCGCGTTTATCTACGAGGGCGAGGCAACGGGCGCGACGCCGGACGGACGCAAGGCAGGCGAGGAGTTCTCCAAGAACATGTCCGCGACAATGGGCGCGGATACCGAAGGCGTGACGGCGCTCGTCCAGACCCTCAGCGCACTCGATTCGCGTGATTGGCCGGGCGACTATCCGCTCGACGTGATGCTCCATCCCGCGACCGTGGAAGGCGACCGTGGTCTTGCGCTGATGCGGACGCTGCTCGATGTCTACTACGCGAACGGCGGGCTTCAGATTCAATTTGTCGTTGTCTCGGCAGATGAACTCCGCGACGCCCAGAAGCATCCGGAGAAATATGAAAACCTTCAGATTCGCGTGTGCGGTTGGAACGTACGGTGGAACGACATCCCCAAAGCCGAACAGGACGCCTACATCCTGCGGGCGGAAAGCATTATGCAATGAATAGAAGGGCCTTCATCGGATCTTCCGCAGCGTTTGCTGTCGCGCCGCTTTTCGCCGCAACCGGAAGGAAAGTCAAAACGCCGCTCATGCTCGACACGAAGCGGATGGCGATCTGGGACGGCCCCGGCGTGCGCACGACGTTCTTCGTGAAGGGGTGTCCGCTCAGGCGCATCTGGTGTCACAACCCCGAGTCGTTTTCGACCGAACGCCAGACGGCGCGATTCCAGCATCTCTGCCGGCATTGCGACAAATGTACAATGGACGAGGCGACGTGTCCGACCCGCGCGCTCAAGTTCTACGGCAAACCGATGACGATCGACGAGATCGTCGCAAAGGCGCTTGAGGATAAGCCGTTTTACGATTCGTCGGGCGGTGGCGTGACCCTTTCAGGTGGCGAGCCGCTCTTTTTTGGGGAATGGGTTGTCGAGCTTTTCACGGCGTTCAAGCAGGCGGGGCTCCACACCTGCCTCGACACCGCGCTTTTTGCGCCGCCTGTGGCGATCGAGGCGATGCTCCCGCTTGTCGACATGTGGCTTCCCGATTACAAGGCCGATGATGATGCGCGCCACAGGAAGTATACGGGCGTTCCGAACAAAATCATCCGAAAAAACCTTGAACGACTCGTGGCGGCGAAGGCGAAGCTCGAAGTGCGCCTGCTCGTTGTGCCTGGGTGTACCGACGGTGAAGATCTTACGGCGCGCCACGCGTATCTCGATTCGCTCGGTATTCCGCGTACGGCACAGGTCGAACTCGAATATCGTGATCTCGCACGTTCGAAATACCTTGCGCTCGGCATGCCGGACACAATGCCTCCTGCAAAGTGATCATGTCCTGTGCACGCTCTGCGTCTGCTTTTGAACAAGGTTCCTGTCTGCGCTCAACTGCCTGTTGAAACCGATAAAACGGGGTTTGGCACGACGGCTGATAATGGGATAAACTCCTGAAGCATGAAAAGGGAACATCGCATAAAAGGGGACGCTATGAGAATGATCGCAGTGGGAGGCGTGTGTCTGGTGGCGGCGTGTGCGCTGGGCGCGGGGCTGGACGACGTGGTCGCGCAGGGAACGGTCGCGGAAAAATTGGCGGACGGCTTCAAGTTTACCGAAGGGGCGACCGTCAACGCCGCAGGCGAGGTCTTTTTTGTGGACCAGCCGAATAACAAAATTCTGCGTTGGACCCGTGAGCGGGGCGTGCGGACCTTCATGGATCCTGCGGGCCGGGCGAACGGCATGTGTTTCGCGTCGGACGGTTCTCTTCTCGTCTGCGCGGACGAGAAGATGGAGCTGTGGTCGGTGACGCCTCAAGGGAACGTGACGGTGATCGCCAAAGGGCACGCGGGCAAGGATTTCAATGGCCCGAACGACGTGTGGGCGCGCCCGCAGGGCGGGTGCTATTTCACCGATCCCTTTTATAAACGGCCTTGGTGGACGCATACGGACGCGCCGCAAGGCACGCAACAGGTCTATTTCCTGCCGGAGGGCGGTGTGCCCGTGCGGATGACGAATGATCTCAGGCAGCCTAACGGCATTGTCGGTACGGCGGACGGTCAAACGTTATATGTGGCGGATATCGGCGCGAAGAAAACCTATGTCTACGACATTCAAGCGGACGCCATGCTTGCCAACAAGCGGCTTTTTTGCGCGATGGGGTCGGACGGCATGACGCTCGACTCGGACGGACGAGTCTATCTGACCGGTAAGGAAGGCGTATACGTGTTCGATAAGGCGGGAGTCGCGCTCGGCGTGATTAAGATCCCGGAAGCGTGGAGCGCCAACGTCTGTATCGGCGGCCCGAAAAAAGACACGCTGTTCGTGACGGCCTCGAAGGGCGTCTATGCGGTGCCGCTAAAGGTCAAGGGCACGGCGCAGGGGAAATAGATACCGGGAGGATTGCAATATTGAAACACAACGGCGTGCGCTTTTTCATCGCAATCCGTTTACAGGCTCTTTGGAGGCATGGTGTCGGGCATTCCCAGCGCGGCATATTTTGACCGCGCGAGGTCCAGATATTCGAGTTTCACCACGTCCTCGTCGCGGATGCCGATCGACCGGAGATACCTGTGACGGTCGGTCACGTCCTGGCCGTCCGTGCAGCCGGGAACAACCAGCATCCTGACTTCGAGCTTCGCCCTGGCTTTGACCAGCATCTTGAGATTATTCTTAATGATGCGGTTCGGGACGCCCGTGTACGTTTTATGGCGGTCGGAGTTCTCGGCCTTGAAGTCAGGGAGCCACAGGTCGACAAGCTGCAGCATCCTCTCGACCGCGACGGGCGGGGCAAACAGTGACGTGCTGAGGCAAGTGTGGAAGCCCTCTGCTTTGAACGCTTGGAAAAGCGCCACCGCCCATTCCCAGAAAAGCAGCGGCTCGCCGCCCGAAAGGGTTACGCCGCCACCGGACTGTTCGTAAAACACCTTGTCTTCGCGCGCCTTCGCGACGATGTCGGGAATGGACATGGGCTTTCCGTAGAGCTTCAGCGCGCCTGTTGGGCAAGCGGCTTCGTCCATCGTGCAGGTTTCATGATGCTGGCATTTGTCCGGGAAGCGCGCCCACTGGGGTTTCGCACTGATCGACTCCGGATTATGGCACCACCGGCATTTGAGCGGGCAGCCCTTCACAAAGAAAGTTGTGCGGAGGCCTGGGCCGTCGTGAACGGCCATCCGCGTCGTGTCGAGCATCAGCGGCGTTTTCATCGTGTGTGCCTTTCTGTCAATGGCCGGCCTGCGCTTCCGCGGTGGCGAGGAAGTGAAGCTGTTCGCGGCGGGAAAGATCGTTCCATCGCACATTCCAGCCGCACACGCGCACCTGCAGATCCGGATCGTTCTCCGGGTGTGCCATCGCGTCGCGGAGTGTGGACGGATCGAAGCAGTTCAGGTGGATGCTCTGTCCGCCCATCACGAAGTAACTTCTGAGAAAGGCGGCGATGCCGGCCGCGCCGAACGACGCCTTCGCCAGCGACGCCGGCAGGATTACGTCGGCGATGTGTCCGTCCGGCGACTCCGCCAGATCGAGTTTCGTGTTGGAGAGGAGAAGCGCCGTCGGCCCCTCCTTCCCGCAGCCTGCGGTGGCGCTGTTGTTGCGGGAGATCGGTGTCTTCGCCTTGCGGCCATCCGGCGTCGCCGCCGTGCAGTCGCCGAAAGGCTTGTCGAGGTCGATGGACCAGAATCCCGCCTGGAACGTGCCGCCGTGTCCGTTGGGCTCGGCGTTGATGCGGGCAGCGACGGCATCGTAAACGCGTTTCGCGGGCAGATCGGCGCGGTCGTCGTTGTTTCCCCATTTGGGCGCGGCGCGGACTGCCCTCCGCCGGAGGTCCTCGCGGTCCTTCCAGTCCGCGCGCAGAATCTCGCCCAACTCTGCCATCGGGACGAGCTTCTTTTCGTCAACAAGATCACGCACCGCCGCGAGCGAGTCCGCGACCGTGCCGATGCCGGCGCACATGATGCCGCTCTGATTGTATTTGCACCCGCCCTGCGAGCAATCCTTCGCCTTCGCGATGCAATCCCGATAGG
>CAZTDL010000107.1:0-9974 GCA_964612775.1 uncultured Lentisphaeraceae bacterium | reverse complement strand
GTTTTCAGCGGTCGCCTCCTACGGCGGGTCTTGATACCCGTTGCCACCTGCCCAGCCAGATGAAAAAACCGTTTGCAGTCGGCCCAATGCGCCTGCCCGTATCCGTTTCGCGACCTCCATGTTGACCGGATCGCGGGGCAGCTGATAGTCGGATTGAAACACCTTTCTCTGTTCCGAGGCATGTGCCGCAAGCCGTTTGATCGTTTGAGTCCCTGGAATATCGATCGCTACGGGTTTGGCCATATAGATGTGCAATCCCGCTTCCAGCGCCGCTTGGGCGTACTTGGGAAAGAAATACGGCGGCGTTTGCAAAACAACGGCCTCGACACCGGAAGCCATCAGTTTTTTGTATCCGTCGAGTCCTGAAAAACAATGAGTCGCAGGCACACCCAGCTGAGCCCCAACGCGAACAGCGCGTTCCTCAAAATAATCAGCGACCGCCATAAACGTAAATCCGCCATGCGTCACGAACAGGTTGCTGATCCACGTGCCACGTCCGCCGCAGCCGATCAGCCCCAGTTTGATTTTCTTGTCATAGACCCGCGGCTTCTCGATGGGCTCAGGCGTCAACTGTTGCTGTCCCTGCGTTATGACGGGCACCAGAGGCAATGCGGCCATTCCCGCATGTGCCAGGCGCAAGAAGCCGCGTCGCCCGATAGAAGATCTTTGTTTCATTATTCGTAACCTCATTCGCCACGTTGATATCCCAGCCAACGCGCGACGGCGGCATTCTTTGAGCGCACGTGCAGCTTTTTGTAAATACGCAAAACATAGGTATGAACGGTCGCGAAAGCGACGTTTAATTTATCCGCGATCTCTTTGTAGGAAAATCCCTGTGCCAGTAAATCAAGAACTTCTTTTTCCCGTGTTGCCAGTTCGCCTGACTCGCATCCCGCCGAAGCCACACTATTGACGGCGGGAATTGCGGGTGCCGTCTGCTTGCGAAAAGCATCGACAACCTTACGCGCCAAGGCGCTGGTCATGGGCGCTCCCCCTCTATGGATATCTCGGATAGCCGAAAGCAGATCACGCGCACGTGCGGGTTTGACCAGATAGCCATGCGCTCCCGCTGCGAGTGCACGAAACAAGTTATCCGTGTCCTGATACACGGTCAGCATCACAATCTGCAGAGCAGGCAGTCTTTCGGAAAGCTGCCGTACGCACTCGATACCGTCTATGCCCGGCAAATTGATATCCATGATCGCGACTTGCGGCTTTAGCGGCGGAGCCTTCTCCAGCGCTTCTTCACCTGAACCGTATGCGCCAACACAAGCACAGTCCGGATCGCTGTTGATGATCTCCATTAAGCCCGACCTCAACCTGCTATCGTCTTCCACGACTATCACATGAATTGCCATAATACTCCATCCGCTGGCACGCATTTAACTTTTAGTCACAATAACGTGATCAAACCGGCAACGCAATGCCAAAGGCAAAGAAAACAGAAACTCGACCTTGACCCTCGCCCCTCTTTTCCGCTATAGTGAGCGCACTTTTGCCGGAGAGGTGGCAGAGCCTGGTTTAATGCACATGACTCGAAATCATGCGTGCCGCAAGGTACCGGGGGTTCGAATCCCTCCCTCTCCGCCATTTTTTCTTTGTCGCGTGCCGTCATGCGTTTTCAACATGTCATATGGGATTGGAACGGCACATTACTGAATGACACCCAAGCGGGCGTTAATGCGGTTAATGCGATGCTGACCGCTCGGCAGTTGCCGACCATTGACGTTGCGGCCTATAGAGAGTTATTCGGGTTTCCCGTTAAAAACTTTTATCGTGCCATCGGATTCCGTCTTGAAGCTGAGGACTGGGATAAGATGGCGCGGGAATTTCATGATCGTTTTCTCGCAGACACAACGCTTTGTCTCCATGCGAACGCAACACGCGCTTTGACCTGTTTTCAGGCGGCAGGTACCGGTCAATCCGTTCTGTCGGTTTCTGAGCAATCAATCCTCGAGACAATGCTTTCAGACTTCGGGGTCAATCGCTTTTTCGATTTCATTTTCGGGTCCGATAATCTCTATGGCCATTCCAAACTTGATTTGGGTCATACTCTGCTTGAAAAACTGGCCCTTTCCCCTGATAACGTCTTGATGATCGGCGATTCATTGCACGATTATGAAGTCGCAAGTAATCTGGGCGTGCAGTGTTTGCTGATCGCCCAAGGTCACCAGTCTTACGCGCGTCTCGCCAAGAGCGGCGCTCCTATCTTAATGGGCCTCGGCGAGATATCGGCATGGTTGACGGAATAAACAAGTTTACTTTTGCATCTTTTCGACGGCGTCTATCGCGTTCTGAACGGCTTTTTCAACCTTCGCTTCCGGACGGGCATCCTGTTCTTTAAGCTTGTTCCCATACGAGATGACGCCAAAAGACACGAGAAGCGTCAAGATACCCATGGATAACAAAGTTTTAGTCTTTGTTCCAACGCCCTTCCATTCGCCAAGCAACACGCCGACCAGCGAACTGAAAAAGATTGCAGAGCCCATAACGATTGCAAAACCGATGTATGCAAGATCCCCCATTGCGGGCTCGCCGACCTTCTGACATACGAACTGCATGGCCCATATGACACCCGCAAGGCCCGCGAAGAAGATATTCGACAAGATCGGCGTACGCGTGTTGGCATAATCGTTCAATGTCTTGTTCTTCACGTTCTGCATCAGGCACCACACCGCGTTAACGGTAAAACCACCCAAGAGCACAACCACCAGAACAGGCATTCCCTGCCATTTCGACAGTGTACCGCCGCGCACAGCCGCGTCTTGCAAAACGCCGCCGCTTTGCAGACCGAAATTCATACCCGCGCTGGCGATACCCGAAAAGAGAGCAACCATCATACCCTTTTTGAAATCAAATTCCGCGACAGCCTTTTTCTTTTGCTCGTCGGACAACTCCCCCTCTTTCGATTTACCGGCTAAACCGACGAACGCGATTCCGGCGAGCGATCCGAACACGCCCAACAGCACCACGATCGCCCCCGTATCTTTGACCAACTCGGCGGCCTTCCCCGTCACGATCGGCGGAATCAGCGTGCCTGTCGCAGAGCAAAGGCCGCACCCGATCACTAATCCCAGACCGATACCGAGATACCGGATCATTAAACCCCAAGTCAGCCCCCCCAACCCCCAGAGAGCGCCAAATCCGAAACAGCGAACAAGAACTTTCCCCGGTGCGTGACTCAATACATCCATCAGGTTCGGAACGGTCGCCAGCGCCAAAAGCCAAGGGAATACTACAAGTCCAAAGACCGCATAAAACAGCCAATAACTTTCATAGGCCCAACTCTTAACGCGCTTGAAAGGCAGAGCAAAGACCGCGCCGGCCAAACCGCCAAACGTGAAAAGAATCATACCCATCGCAGGATTCGTCGCGTCCATCATCATGAGACACCTCTGTCACTTATTACGCACAACCGCGTGCAACTCATTTAAGTGTAGATGGAGTATACGGTCTCTTTTGCCAAAAGGGAAGGCGAAAAAGGGGAGGCCTTCCGGTTCGGTGAAAATCAGAATGACCAATACCTTTCACGATTCAAGAAGAGGTATCCCGGAACACCGAGGACCTCGACGTAATAATCCTCAAAAACGTTTTGAATCGGCTTTTCAAAGTTGATCTGCCACAAGCCGCTTGCCATAGTCGAGTCCTTCTTGGATGTAAACCGCTCCATCTGGGTAATGTTATCTCTTGTCCAGACGGGCTTTCCGGACGGATCGATCACCGTGGCATGAACCGCCTCTTCGCAGCCCTCCCCGGCAACACCAAAAGCGAACACCTCGGTTCCCTTGGGCACCTGCGCGAACAGACTGCCCGTACTTGCAATCAGTCCCACCGCTTTTTTTGTCGTATCAATAGCCACAGGAACAGAGGCTTCCAACAAGATGAAGGCGTTGGCGCCAACGTCCACCTCCAATGTGTAGAACCCCGTTTGATCAGGTGTGAAACGAACCTCAGCGCGTTCACTGAATGACGGCAACGCCGTCTGTTTGACCACCTTGCCGTCTGACGAACGTACGAGAGTCGGCTTTGTTGCCGCGACATAATTTCCGACCTGACTCTGCTGACCGATCAGGATGACCTCACGTCCCATCGTAGCGTATAACACATAGGTTCCGCTATGCCGTAACCGTAAAGGTGACAGCTTTTGCACACCTTCCGCGCCGTCTGTGATGCGAGCCGTTGCGAGAACGGAGGAAACGCGGGGGACTCGTATGCTGAAACGTGGAGGGAAATGTTTCGCCAGCCACTCGGATGTCACGGTAATCGCTGTTTGCGTCTTTCCCTGTTTCACGATTACGTTCCCAGACAAGGACGCCAACGGTTCAACGACCGTCGTGTTGTTCTGCCACACGAGCCATGAACGTTCTGTGGGCTGCAGCACCGTCAAGAGATCAAATCGAATGCCTCCGACGGGGTTCTCGTCCCCAACGACGTTTGACAAAAGGATATCGGAGAACAAATTCGTATCTGCCGCGCATTCGTAAACCACACACCGCTTAAAAGCCAGAACCATGCCGACCGCCGGCTTGCTTCTGACCATGACGCCGTTGCGGACCGCCTTCTCAAAACGGCAATTGCTGAAGAGCAGTTCTCCGCGCACAGCCTCCTTATCCGTGTTACCCGTTGTGATGCCGACCGCAATCTTGTCGCCGACAGATCGGCAGTTGTCGATGCGGATGGAGACCGGCTCTGAGACACCCGTCAAATTGGGCAAGTAGAAATCAAACCCGTTGCCCTGATTATTCTCCGTTACGCAATTACGCATCACGCAGTTCTTGAGGCGTTCGCCGTTGACGTTGGGCTCAAAATCGATACCGGCCGCGGGGGATGTTCCGGCCGTATCGCGCATCACAGTGTCTTCGATCAACAGGTTCTCGACAGAGATCACGCTGATACCCTGCCGATAGTTCTTATCACAGAGAACACCTTTGATGTGGATATCGCGATTCGGCAAAGAAGACCGCACACAGCCGAGATAGATGCCGTCTCCGCCACTCTCGGACAACGTAAGCCCGTACACCTCAATATTGGCGCTGCTTTTGATGTTCAGTACATGCCGCCATTCAGCCTTAGTGTAGGGCGGCGCATCGTAGTCGGCGCGCCGCATGCGCAACGTTGCTCCGACTCCACGCAATATCACGTTGGTCACGCAGGTCAGCGAGAAGAGCGCATCCGACTGACCGCGAAAGGCATCCTTCTTGGCTAAGACCTCGACGCCTTTTTCAAAATCGATTTCCTGATCGCTGACACAGGTCAACCGGTCCGTAATCCAAGGAGCCCCCATGTTGTCGACGATCAGACGCGGCACACGCGAATCGATGGCGGCTTGCAAAGCATGCGTGGAATCCGTTTTATCGAAGCCCCACCATGACGCGTGCGCTTCCTTCAGATCGCCGGCCATGACCTTGGCAACCAACTCGGAATTATTCGCACGAACGCTTGTCGCCAATAACCCCGCAAGACTTAAAGCCGATAGCCACAGATGCATAGGTGCTCCGCTGTTTTAGCTCACGATTTCCAGTTTCTTATTATTCGACATCAATGCTCATTTCTCTTGTAGATCCTCACGTAATCAATGACATACTGTTGCGGAAAAACGCTGTCATCGATACCTTTCTGACCGCCCCAACCACCGCCGATCGCCAAGTTCATCAGCAGATAGTGCGGCTTGTGAAACGGATTCTTTTCGTCGCTGCCGGCGTTCTTGATGGGATACGTGAAATACAAGGTACTGTCATAGTAAAAATCCATGCGGTCGGCAAACCATTCAACGGCATAGACGTGAAAATCATCGGACGGCTTCTGCCCCGGCAATCTTCCGCCCAAAGACGCGTGCTTACCTTTTTCAATCCCGAACCAGTGGACCGTCGCGAATACCTTATCAGGCTCATAGCCTACCGCCTCCATAATGTCGATCTCGCCGCATTTCGGCCAACCGATTTTGGAAATATTGGTGCCAAGCAGCCAAATCGCCGGCCACATGCCACGCCCACGCGGTAACTTGGCACGTACTTCGATACGTCCATACGTTGTTTCAAAAAGTCCCTCGGGGGTCAGACTCGCAACCGTATAGTGGGCGGTTTTTCCGTCTGGCCCCAAGTATTCCTCTTTCCGCCCCTCAATAACCAGATGGCCGTTCTCTACCCGCGCATTTTCCAGTCGTCCTTTGGTGTAATATTGCGCCTCCTTGTTGCGCACAAACCCGGTCTCATACGTCCATTTGTTCGTGTCGGGCATCCCTGTCCGGTCAAATTCATCTGACCATACAAGTGTCCATCCCGCACGCTCCTGTGCGCCTGCCAGACCCGCAACCAGAACCACAACACCGATCAGTTTCATTGTCATCGCTTTTTCCCCATTTTATGTCGGACCTCGTCCAACAGGCCGACCCGAGCGGTCGGACCACCGCGCTTCTCGCTTCGTTTTAAACGACGCGCTACTCCACCTCGTACACCGCTCCAAACGCCTGCCTTGATAGCCGTCCGTCGCTCATGAGCGGCGCGTAACGCAGCTCGACAACGCCTTTTTTCGGCAGCGTGATCGGCTCACCGTAAAGCGGCGCGTTCATGTCCGGACGACTGCCGTCCAGCGTATACCTCACCTGAACCGCATCCTCCTTCACGATCCTGACCGCCGTTTTAGCGGGCACATGCCCGCCAGCAGGTTCGGCGCGCACGGACCACGCCGCAGACGGCAGTTCCGGCGCAATGCGGAGGTCGTCAAACAGCGTCTCGAACAGGCCCCCTCCCCTGCGCGTGTCATAGGCTGCCATCACGGTCTCGATCCGGGTTCCCGCAAATTTTCCCAACGGTACCACGATCTTTGTCCAAACGCCGAGCGCGCCCTTTGAGGCACCTGGGCTTGTTCCTCGACCCTCGGTGTCCGACAGACCGGCTTCGCGCAGCACGCGACCGTCTGAAAACAGCAGGTCGATCGCGGTTGACCGCCCGTTTTCGTTGAGCGGACAGATCCAATACTGCAAGGTCGTGTCGGGCATAACAAAAACAGGCTTGTTCCAGAGCATCTGATACACGAATGAGTAGGACGGATCGTCCGAGACGCCATGCAGCAACACCGCATGCTCGCCGCTATGCGCGTCCTTTCGCGCAACCGCCGAGCACCGGTTGTCGCTAACCTTGCGAATGCCGCCGCCACGCTTCACCACCGTGTCCGTGATCACCGTCGGTTCCCCCGGTTCAAATGAACTCGCGTAGACCGTCTCCGCGTTGCCGGGCATGGCCACCATCGGTCGCGGCGAGTTGGCGTTCAAGTATTGCCGCACGCATTCAGGATGGCCTTTCACCCCCAACGGACCTCGCTCGAAAACGGTCCCGACCAATTCGGCCTTGGCCGACCGAGAGACCGTCACATGAGCCGGCAAGTCGCGGTCGAACACGCCATTGCCGGCCTCTAACCGTCCTGCCCGAACTTCAATGGGACCGCTCAGCGTATTGAACTGCTCCATCCGTACAGTTCCGCTCCCAGCCAGCACCGCCGTAGCCGGACCCGCCCAGATCTGCGAGTTGCAGAATCGTATATCGCCCCGGTTCTCCGGCAACGTCACGATCGCCGCCTGAGCCCAGTCGCCGAGCGACACCAGTTGTGCCAGTGCAAAATCGACCTGTGACCCGCTTCGCGTCGCAAACACCGCCGCACGGCTGCCGGTGTCCGTGCCGTGCATCAGCACCTGCGCCTTCACCCTGCCCCTAAACGCAATACCGTCGTACGCCGCGTAAAGAAAAGTTCCCCTCAAACATTCCTCGCGGCAATCCTTGAACACGAGTCCCTCCAGATGTTCGCGTTGGAATTGAATGATGTGCCCCCCCCGCGTCTCCAGGTTTGTCGCCGTACAGACGAGGCAGCTTCTGCGGCAGACGAGCCGCGTAGTGCGGGTTGAACTGCACGTCCTCGACCCAGCCTTTGCCCTTACTGTTAGCCACAAAAAGCCCGCGCCTGAACATCGCGCCAGCCAAATAGGAGATGCGGTGTCCGTCGCTCCGGTGCGTCGCGAAATCGACCGCTTGCCACGCGTTGCCGATGGTCACGTCGGTGAGCCAACAGTGCTTGCCGAGCGACCGCACGGTCCATGGGTACGGCACCGGTGCCTTCAGCGGCTGTTCGGGATACCAGAACGTCAGCCCGCGTAATACCGACCCTTGTCGAAGGCTCACGAAGGGGGCCCCATCCTCTTGTCCCTGATTTTGGTAAATCAGCAACACCGATCCTGCGGAGACCGTGTGGTGAGGCACATCGAAACAGCCGCGCAACTCGACGCCCGTCGGAACGATGATGTCGCTGCGAAACGCATATAATCCGGCCGGCACATAGACTGTTCCTCCGTCTTTGCGCTTACCTGCGGTATCCAACGCGGCTTGAAAGGCCACCGCGTTATCCGCATTCGTTTCCGATGCGCCAAAGTCGGTTACCACATACAGCGCGTCGGATATCGGTCGGGGGATGACCAGCGGCTCCGGCGAGACCGTAACGGGGTTCATCGTATACGCGTTGCGTGCGCTCACCAGAACATCGCCATTCGTGGCCGCATTCCGAATCGAGGCGTTCGTTTCATCAAACCCCAACAGGCGTGCCCGTGTCACGTCAGTTCCGATCTCGACCTTACCCACAGCTGAATCTTGCACCAGCAGCTGGCCACGCTCCGCGATGACCGGACCTTTTGTCAGATCACACGTCTGAAAGGTGGCAACGCCGGTGCCTCGCAACGATACAGGCCCCACGAAACGGCAAGCTGTAAACTGAACCACCGCGTCGAAACGCTCATTGCCAAGGAAAGTCTGTCCCGCCGCTTCAAACAGGCAACGATAGGCTGAAAAGCCCACCTGATTGAGCGCAGAGACTTCAAGTGCGTTTCGGCATCCCGTCAGCCTTGAGTCGGCCATGACAGCATTGGTTGTACCACGCAAGCCCTTTCGAAAGACTAGCCCGCGCCGGTATCCGGACACGTCTAAACGCCAAATATATTCCCAGTCGCTTCGTCCGATATCGACCGCCACCGTATCCCGCGTAAGCAAATAATCGCGCAGCACCCTATCCTCAGGGAGGTCCGGCAACTTGCTGCCCAACCACACGCAAGGCGAAACGGTCACTTCGCTGATGCGACCGATGTCGGTCGTACTGTCGATGGAGAGACCGGTCTTGAGCGCGCAGATCCGCAATTTACGAAAGGTGTGGAGCTCATTCCCGTCCGGACCAATACAGATCGCCTTCCATGCATTCACGAACGTGCAGTCCGAGACCGTTTGGTTGTCGTTGGCGGACATCGCCGCATTTTTCACCGTCCAAGGATATGGGATCGGATCAGGCACCCGCTGTTCGGGATACCAGAAGACGAGACCCACCAATCCGCTGCCGCGTTCCAGCGAGAACGCGGCCGGTTCATCCTCGCAACCCTTGTCCGCCGTGATCCGCAGGATCGCGCTGTGAACAACGTCGGCTGGCGAAGCGTCGCCTCTTAACGTGACACCCTCGCGTACGGTCACCCGAGAGGCGATGGTGTAGGCGCCAACCGGCAGAAACACCGTGCCTCCCCCCGCCTTAGACACGCGGTCGATCGCAGCCTGCAAGGCGGGCGCAGCGTCCGTCTCAAGCTTCTGCGGCGGCGTGAAAATCCCGGTGGCGATAACGCTGTCCGTGGAGCCGGCCGCCAACTTCACAACCTGCGGCTTGGCCCAAACGGTGGCGGCCACAAACAGAACCAACAGAACACTCTTTCTCACAGCTTTCGCCTTTCACGTCCGTTGCTCCAGAGGTGCGGGCCACGTCTGTTGTGTCGTCTCACCGGCAGGGACAAGCAAACCGCTTGTCCCTGTCCCGCCACAGACCACCGACCTACTCCGTCACAATCTTCACGCCGTCAGGCGCTTTAATCTCGCTCTTCACGCTACCGTCTGCCTGCCGCTCATGACGTACCTTGATCACCCCGAGCGGTGTCGGAAAACTCCCTTCGGCCCACTGCA
>CAZTDL010000106.1:0-9985 GCA_964612775.1 uncultured Lentisphaeraceae bacterium | reverse complement strand
TTCAGTCCGCTCATGCGTGTGCTCATCATGCTTTTATCCCCTTTGCCTTTCTGCCGAAAGCCGCCCTACCTCTTGCCCACAAAGAATCCGTATGCCTCAAGCGAATACACGTTTTGAGCATCGTTTCTCACGCCTCTGCTCTGCAACGGCTTAAAGGCGGAACCCGCGCCTTTCACCGAAACCTTTACGGGGTTGCCCGTCAGATTAATCACCGTTAAAACGTTTTCGTCGCCGATCGTACGGACAAACGACAGCACGGCTTCGGGCGCATCGTTATCGAGCCACGTCACGTCGCCTTGTGTCAACGCCTTCTCGGATTTGCGCAGCGCGCACAGCTTTTGGCAGAAAGCGAAACGCGCCTTACCCGCCTCGGCTTTGCCGTTCGCCCAATCGATCGGCGCTTTACCGAAAATGCTGTGGCGCGCGATGTCGGCCACCTCCTGGCCGTTGTACAGAAAGGGCACGCCGTCCAGCGTGAAGAGCGCGGCCAGCGCCGCATCGACCTTCGCGGAGCCCCAGCGTTTCTCCAAGCGATTCTCGTAGTCGTCGTTGGCGATGTCGTGGTTGTCGATGAAGCGCACGAACTTCGCGCCGCCGACCGGGCGCTCCTTGCGCATCGTCTCCCAGAGTTTGCGGACGGCGGACGCGTCGCGCATCTCCGCGAACGACTTGCCCCAGCCGTAGTCGAGATCGAACGCCTTGAGCTGATCCGCCTTGCGCTGCCCCTCGGCCAGCATGCCGACGTCCGGACGGAGCTTCTCGATCCGCTCGCGTCCCGTCTCCCAGAAATCGAGCGGCACCCCGTCGGCCACGTCGCAGCGGAAGCCGTCCACGTCGAAGTCGCGGGCCCACCACTCCATGTTCTTCCACATGTACTCGCGCAACTCCGGATTGGCATAGTTCAGCCCGGGAAAAGCCCAGGCCGCGTTGACCGCCTTGCCGTCTTTATCACGCTTGATGAAGTCGGGATGCTCTTGGAGAAACACGGCCTTGGGCCCGCAGTGCAGATACACCATGTCCAGCATCACGCGCAACTTGAGCGCGTGCGCCGCGGCGACGAAATCCTTGAGATCCTGATCCGTGCCGTATTCGGGGTCGACGTGATAGAAATCCTTCATGCGGTACGGATTGCGCGGGTTGTTCATGCCCGATTTCTTCTGGCGCGGGCTCCAGAACGTCTGGTCCATGTCGTCGTCCGCAACGAACACGGGGCAGAGATACAGCACCGTCACGCCCAGCTCGGCGAGCTTCGGCAGCCGCGCCTGCGCGGCCTTGAGCGTGCCTTCCGGCGTGAACGCGCGCGGCTGGATCTGGTACATCACCCCGCCCGTCAGCCACTCCGGCGAGGTCCGCGCCTGCCGTTGATTCAGCGGCGTTTCCGCCGCCAGAAGAGCCCCCGCCGCCAACGCCATCAGTCCGAGACATCCCTTTTGTCCGATCATCGATACCCCCCCTCTTTATCAGATCGTGCCGCCCTACAAAGCAACACACGTTTGAAAGGTACTATACGGGCACGCGGCAAAACAAACTAGTGCGTTTTGCGCATTTAAATTATCGCTTTTACGCACGCGCGCCGATCCCCCTTGATTCGGCTTGCGCGAGATCGGAGGCTCATTCCATCAAGAAAATCGTCGTGGTGTACCGGGGCATGTCGATCATGAACGCGTCGACGTTTTCCCCGATCACCTTTTCCGACGTGATTTCCGTTATTTTTTTGTAGCGGGCCGGAAGCGTGATTTTTTTGACCCCGGCCGTTCGGCTATGGATCATCAGCCATGCTTCGTTCGCCGAGAACACATCGCCGCCGTCGGTGTAAACATGCACGCCGGCCTCTTGATACAACGTACGCAGGAGATCGGCGGGAACACCGGGGATGGCAGAAAAGACGGACGTCCACCCGGGATATTTCTTCGCGGCCATCACGGTTTTGTCTTCTAACTCTCCGACGCCGCGAGCCAGCTCGCGAACCCCGTCCTCAGGCCTTACCGTGAACAATGTCTTTTGCGTTTTGTCGATGCCGACCTCGGTGCCCGACTCCCGCATCACGCCCTTCAGCGCACCTTGCTCCGACAGCTCAAAGCGCAATCCGGTCAGGGCCTCCATCCGCGCCTGCGACAAATTCTCCTGCGACGCGTAACCCGGCGCATAGAACCAGACCAGCGTGCGATTCCGGGAACGAAGCGCTTCAATGGTTTTCCGCTGTTGTGCGCTCAGATAGAAACAGTCCATAAAAACGAAGACCTTATAATCTTTATCTTTAATCGCCTCCAAGTCGTCGATCAGATACCAGTCGAAGGGCGCGCCCGTATGATAGAAAGCCTCCATCTGATTATGGTAGAGCCCGTCCGATATTTCATTGTTCGGCGTTTGGCGGTAGCCCAGATAAAACTCGCTCTCCGGCGCGGAAATCACGGCCACCTGCGAGACGCGTTTTCGCGAGTGCCGCATCGCCGCATCCGCCCACTTTTTCATGCGGCCGACCGTGTCGACCAACACCGGATCGCGGAACCAGCCGCCTTGGAGGTCCATATACCACAGGCCGACGCCGTGCGTCACCGTGTTGCCGAACTCGCGGTAGAGCAGAGACTGCGTCTCCTCCACCGTATTGACGGTACATCGCTTGTCGGGATGGGGCTTGCGCTTCTCAAGATAGGTCTGGTCGTCGCCCTCGTCAAAGAACAGCTTGCCGTGCAGCGCCGCGCTGCCAAGATACTGGCGCATTTCGCCGTCTTCGCCTAACTTTCGACGACGATACGTATGAGGTGCCGAAAGCATGTCCACGTTCGGCGAACGCAACAGTTTGCTGATGCCGCGACGGTCGTTCTCGATCGACCAGTTCTCATCCATCGTATAACCGAAGAACGCCATCGTGGTCAGCGTTCCCTTGCTCTCCTCTTTGACGATTTTACAGTAGTGGTCCAGCATTTCCACCGCCACTTCGTTGTGGCACTCGAAGTAATCCATCACGGCGCGCGATTTCTGCGGATCGCGCCACGCGCCAGCCGTCATCCGCATGCGGTCCGACGCATCGGGCACGCGCACCGTATCGAAAGTCAACGCCGCGTCCTTCCACGCGTCGCGCAGTTTCGCCACATCGTTCCCGTATTTGTCGCGGAGATAACGGATCAGACGCCGCCGCATCGGTTCCGAGAGATCGGATGCCGCAGGATTCGTCGTTGCGGAATAATAGGCATCCCAGTAGAAGTTCTCGCCCCACGGGCCGTTTGCCACGTGGATGCCGATCAGATTTTTGCCGTAGTCGGCGTTCTGCAGATACCGCACCGCCCGCCTGTAGGCTTCGCCGCCTTCTCGGAGATACGCCTCGGACGCGAAAGACTCGCGAACCGGCACGTCCTTTTTCTTCCAAGAGAACCGACACGCCTCGTCCGGATGATCCTCAACCCACCACGCCGGCGCCGTCGCAAACAGGCGCGGCAAAAAAAAGGCGTTCGGGTTGACCGACAGCAGCTCACGGATCTCCTCATCCTGAAACCTCAGATCCACTCGACCATCCTTCGTCCAATACGGATGGTCGTAGTGTTGCTTCGAACCGAAGAAACTGAACAGACCGAGCCCCGCCGCCGAGAAATGTTCGACTTCATACCGCTCGGGCTGCCATTGCCAGAAGATCATCGGCGTCACAGGCTGACCGTCCCGCCACAGCCCCGGCGCTCCGCGGTAATCGCGAACAACCCATTCGGCCCGGACGTCTGCGGCGGGAACAACGCCCATCACGGTCAACAATACGAAGCAAGAAAGCGGTTTCAGGTTCATGCGTCTCGGCCCTTCACCAACGCTATTTCTTTCCTACAAAATACCCGTACGCCGCGAGTGTCAGACCGCTCTGCACGTCACCGTTCACGCCTTCGGACAGCAGCGGTTTGCCAACAGCCACGGAGCCTTTCAGCGTCACCTTCACAGGCCTGCCCGTCAGATTGACAGCCGTCAGGACCTGTTCGTCGCCAAACGCGCGGACAAACGACAATACCGCCTCGGACGCGTCATTATCGAGCCAAATCACTTGGCCTTTCGTCAGAGCCTTCTCGGCCTTGCGCAGGGCGCTCAGCTTCTGACACAGGGCGAAACGCGCCTTGCCCGTCGGCTTTTCTGCGGCCGACCAGTCCACCGGCCACTTGGCGTAAAGGCTGTTACGCGAGATGTCGGCGACCTCCTGTCCGTTGTACAGCATCGGCACGCCGTCAAGGGTGTAGAGCGCCACCAGAACGGCGTTGACGCGCGGCACACCCCACACCTTGTCCAGTCGGTTGCTTCCCTCGTCCTGCACGAAATCGTGATTCTCGATGAACCGAATGAACTTCGCTCCGCCCTGTGGTCGTTCGCTTCTCATCCTTTCGCAAAGCGCTCGGACGGCCGACGCGTCATCCCACTTCTTGAATGCGGTGCCCCATCCATAGCTTAGGTCGAACGCCTTAAGCTGGTTCTCTTTCTTGGTCCCTTCCGCTAGCATCCCGATGTCCGGTTTGATTTTCTCCAGCCGGTCGCGCGCCGTCTCCCAGAATGCCAGCGGAATACCGTCGGCCACGTCACAACGGAAACCGTCCACATCGAAATCCCTGACCCAATGCTCCATGTTTTTCCAGAAATACTCATGCACACCGGGACACTTAAAGTCGATGCCCGGAAAGCCCCACGCCGCCATCTTCAGCTTGCCGTCCGGTTCGCGCAGCATGAAGTCCGGATGTCGCTCGATGATCACGGCCGTCGGTCCGCAATGCAGATAAACCAGATCCATCAGTACGCGCATGCCGAGACGGTGCGCTTCCTTGACGAACGTGCGCAAGTCTTCCTCGGATCCGTATTCGGGATCAATGACGTCGTGATCCTTGATCCGGTAAGGATTGCGCGGATTGTCGGTCTTCCGCTGCCGGGGTGCCCAGTGTTCCTTGCGCATGTCGTCGTCTTGCAGATTGATGGGGCTAAGATAGATTATCGTGACGCCTGCGGCCGCGACCTGCGGCAAGCGTTTCTCCGCCGCCTTGAGCGTGCCTTCAGGCGTAAACGCCCGCAACCACAGCTGATACATCACGCCGTCCGTGATCCACGCGGGCGACACCCGCGCCTGTTGCTGAGCCAGCGGCACGTCCGCAGCCTGTGTCATCAACGCCAATCCCAGCAATCCAACCCGTCCTATCCGTCTCATCATTTTGGTCCCCCTTTAGATGCAAGCACAGCTCGCAACCTATTTCACCTCGATCTCATACCATACCGTCTTATATTCGGGCCCGATAACGATCTTCGATCCGGTCGCCGTTTTCCCCACCGGCACATCCGCCATGCGGTCTCCGTGCGGATCGAGCGCATAGCATTTCGTTTTCACAGGATCGGAGGGCAACGAAAGCGTGGCGGAAATGCCCTCCGCCATCATCGGGGCATGGCCGCGGTCCGTCAGCGTCAGATGCGTCGCATCGACCTGTTTTACCACGCGTCCCGCATTGCCCGCGTCACCCGTGGCCGCCAAAAGGATGCTCGCCGGCTTTCCTTTCTCGCCAAAGCCCGTAGCGTTGCGCGATACGAGCGAGACCGTCGCCCAGTCGAGGCGGGTCTTGCCGACCGCCAGCGTCACGTCCCCCAGCGCGATGGCGCGTTCTTTCGGAAAACCTGTAAACAGCTTGGCGTTCGGCGCATTCACCGCCAAATAAGCGGCCCCCGGAATTTCCTTGTTCCAGATGATCTCTCCCGTGTCGCTGACGAACACCTTTTGATCGGCAGGCAACTTGACCGCCTCGGCCGGCTTGCCCCCGTCGAACCGCACGCCCGTTCCGTGAATCGCCGACAGTCGCGCATCGTGCCCTTCCGAGGAGATCGCATAATTGTTCGACCGGCTCGCGATCAGTCGTTCGCGACACGTCTCCGTATCGCTCGACGCCGCCACCGCTTCCTTCGCCTCACGAACGTCGCCGCGCAGAAAAATCGCCGCGCATGCGGGGAAGTGCGCCAACACATCCGTACGGGCGAGCAGATCGAAAAAGCACCACGGCATGGCCTGCGGCTCGTAGTTGTCCACATAGTGGTTGTAGCTGTATTGAAAGATGCCGTCCCAGCCCTGCAACCGGCCATACACCGCCAGCATCGGCTGCGCCTCCGCGCCGTATGGATTGGGATACGGGTGATTGTACTCGCTGATTGTGTAGGGCTTGCCCAGCACGCGCTGTCCGGCCAAATGCAGAATGTTGGCCAGCGACTCGATCATCGCGTCATTGCCGATCTTCCACGGCTCTTTGGCCGTCAGCGAGATCCATCCGCCCGACGGATGACGCCAATAGGCGTGATTATCCACATAATCGAGCTTGGCCTGAATGTACGGCGGACTATATCCGAGCTGAGTGCCGGAAACCGGCGGTTTCGCTTTCAATGCGTCTTTGATATAGGCGGCCATCCCTGTCCAATAGCGCGTCTCCGTGTCGAACAGAAACCGCACGAAATCCCGCTGCGCCTTTGGCGGGACGGACTCGCCGCCGCACTTGACGGACGGCACGGCATTCTCGACGAAACCCGCGGCCGGATCGCACGTCAACACCGCCCCGCACTGAAACGAAAGATCGTCCAGCTCGTAACGCCCGACTTTAAATTGGGTCAGCTGAAGAATCGCCTTTTCCTCATCTTCGGTGGCCTCGAAAACACGGGTGACCGTCTTCCATGTCTTGCCGACGCTAACCTTTTCCTGCAAACCGAGCGAACGCCAGCCATCCCGTGTCGTGGCGACGGCCATGCTGAGCTTCCAAGATCCCGGTCCTTCTGTCCTGCGAATCTTAAACGACAGCGTATAGAGTTGGCCTTTTTTCACGGCGAGTTTTCGGATCACCTTGGCGAAATAATCGCCGCCGTCCTGTGTCACCTCCACCTTCAGGATACCCCCCTCGACCTTAACGAGTCCCGCGCCGTTCCCTTTTTCGAACGACCAAACCGTGTCGCAGAACGAGACCGGAACATCAAACGTTCCATCCGCGAACTGTTCGTCGCGCAGCGGCTCCTTCTTCCATTTCCAAGCGTTCTGCAACGCCTCCTCATTGGCGTAGGTCGCATGCAACCAGACATTCCACTGGCGGCGAAGTTCCGATGCATACGGCTCCTGCAGCCGGTCGAACGTGCCGTTATAATAAAATCCCGTTAATCCGTCCTCGTTGCTGATTTCGATCATCGCCACGCTCGGCTCGTCCGTGTAGGCGTTGCCCGTGTACGGGTTTTTATGCGTCAGAAGCTGCCGCGCATACTCTTTCTGCAACGCGATCATGCGTGGCTCGAACTGGCCGATACCCTTGTCCGCCCACGGCAGGCTTTTGGCATTCTCGAAGCCGTCGCGCTCGTCCAGCGTCCGGCCCACGTGCAGATTCATGTCCACATAAATGCCGCGTTTCTTAAAGGCGGCGATCATATAGTCCAACTTGTCCAGTTGCAGCGGATCGAGATTCCGCTGCGTCTGCGTATCATCGGCCAAAATCGCCTGCGTCGGCCGCGGCATGAAATTCACATACCACGTGTCCATAAAATGCAGACGCACGCAGTTTATGCCAAAACGCGCCAAACGTGCCGCCAACTTGTCCGCCGCCTCATGCGCCGGAAAGTTCGCAGGTCCGGTGAGGTTCGTGGCATGAAAACGGATGGGACCCGCATCCGTGAAAAAATGACCGTCCTTCACACGCACAAAGCCATGCTTTCCCGCCGGAGCATCCAACAGGTGAGCCACGCTCGACGCGTTATCCGGCCCATCATATGAAATGACGAACGGAAACAGGGAAGAAGCTTCTTCCGCCATTGCGCCCCACGTCCATACGACTTGACTGAACAAACCGATTAAAAGACCCCATCTTGTATTCATGGACTTTAACGTACCGGGCGATGACAAGATAATCTAGTGCCTTTTACGCAAAAAAAATACAGCTTTTGCGCAATGAGAGAACCCCTGAGGACCGTCGTTTTTACCTCTTTTCTGCCGCTTGCCCCGCACTCCGTTTCGCGTTACACTAGCCGCCGTTATGACAAACCTTGTTTTGCAGAAGGTCCGCGTCATCGACCCTGCCGTGGAGAGAGACGAGACGACGGATCTGGTTATCCGCGACGGCCGAATACAGCCGGACGGGGCGGTCTGCGTCGACCTTCCTCGCATCGATGCCTCGGGCATGATCGCCGCACCCGGTTTTTGGGACGTGCACGTCCACTTCCGCGACCCCGGCAACGCCTTGGCCGAAACCCGGCGCACGGGGGCCGAAGCCGCCGCCGCAGGCGGTTTTACCCACGTGGTGACCATGCCCAACACCTCGCCCGCAGGCGACTCTGCCGCGTGGTTGCGCGAGCAAATTGAAGATCCCGCTCTGTCGGTTAAAATACGGCCGTCGGCCTGCATCAGCCGCAGGAGGGAGGGCACAGAAGTCGCTGACCTTGAGGCGCTCGCCGCCGCCGGCGCCTCCTCCTTTACCGACGACGGCGCGATGGTCGTGAACGACGGGATCATGCGAATGGCCATGCGCCGTGCCAAAACGTTGAACAAACCGGTCATGGATCACGCCGTCGTACCTGCGATCGCCAAAAATGGCGTCATTCGCGACTGTCCGCTTGCCCGACGCCTCAATCTGCCGATCTTTCCGCCCGAGGCCGAAACGGAGGCGGTGGCGCGCGATATCCGGCTCTGCCGCGAAACCGGCTGCGCCACACATATCCAGCACATCTCCTGCGCCGCCTCGGTTGCGGCGATCCGCGCCGCACGTGCCGAAGGCCTGCCGGTCACCGGCGAGGCCTCGCCCCATCATCTTGCGCTGGCGGCCGAGGACATTCCGCTCGACGATGGCAACTACCGCATGAATCCGCCGCTCGGCCTGCGCAAAGACGTGCGAGCCCTCCGCGACGGCGTGTTGGACGGAACCTTGACCCTCTTCGCGACCGACCATGCGCCCCACACGGCCGAAACCAAATCCAACGGATTCCTGAAAGCGTCCTTCGGCGTCATCGGCCTCGAAACGGCCATCGGCGTCACATGGGAGGTGATGATCGAAGAGGAGCGCATGCCGCTCTCTAAATGGGTCGCCTGTTGGACCGCCGGGCCGGCCGCGCTGCTCGGGCATCCCGCACCCACACTCCGCCCCGGTCGCCTAGCGGATCTTGTGCTGATCGATTCGCGCACACCGTGGCACGTCGATCCTGAAGCCTTCCGTTCGCTCTCGCGCAACACGCCCTTCGCGGGCAGAATACTCCATGCGCGTCCGCTTCTAACCGTTTGCGAGGGAAACATAACGCATCATGCTCCGAAGTTCGCAGCGACGCCGTAAGGCGTTATCAACGCAGACAGGATTCTTTACCATGAACGACACTTTCTTCGACACCGCCGCAGCCGCGCTCCCCCGACTATGCTTTGAACAACCGCCCGTCTGCGGACTGATTCTCGGCTCCGGCTGGAGCCAAGTGCTGACCACCGACAAACCGCTCTTGCGTTTGCCCTACGCCGACATCCCCGGGCTTGGCGCCAGCACGGTCGTGGGCCATGCGGGCGCGTTGCTTCTTTTTGAACGTCACGGCATCCGCATCGCCGCATTTCTGGGACGACGCCACTGGTATGAAGGCGCGGGGTGGGGACCGGTCGTGCTGCCGATCGAACTCCTGCGGCGCATGGGCACAAAAAATCTGCTTATCACCAACGCGTCGGGCGGCATTAATCCCGGACTCAAGCCCGGCGACCTCATGGTCATCCGCGACCACATCAATACGGTCGGAATCAATCCGCTGATCGGTCCCGTCGTTCCGGGATGGGGCCAACGTTTTCCGGACCAGTCGCAGATCTATCATCCGACGCTCATCGATCTGCTGCGCAAGGCCGCCTATGATGCGGAAGTCCAACTCTCCGACGGCGTCTACGCCTTCACTTCAGGACCCGGCTACGAAACGCCCGCCGAGATCCGCGCCTACGCGGGCATGGGCGCCGATGCGGTCGGCATGTCCACCGTCCCGGAAGCCACGGTCGCGAACGCGATCGGAC
>CAZTDL010000105.1:0-9988 GCA_964612775.1 uncultured Lentisphaeraceae bacterium | reverse complement strand
TTGCGCGACGGTCTCCAGCCTCGTCCCTTTGCGTGCAGACGAAATTCATCGGAGGCCGCGGCAACGCCGCCACCTCGGCGCGAAATACGGACTTCTGAGACCGTGCTATGCCGTATCTTCAGATCCGACGCGGCGTGCGCATGCCGAGCAGGCCCAGACCCTCGGCCAACACCTGCGCCACCATCGCGCACAAACGGATGCGACTGTCTCGCACGGCCGGATCGGCCTTCAGTACCGGCGACCGCTGATAGAAACTGCTGTAGGTTTGCGACAAGCCAAACAGATAATCGGCCAAGATGCTGGGCTTGAACGCCTCGGCCGCACGCAACACCGCGGCCGGAAACTGCATCAACCGAAGCGCCAGTTCTTTCTCGATGGGCTCGTTCAGAAGCAAGGCGTTATCCAACGGGTCCACGCCCGGCACCTGCACCGCGTATTTATCGATCAGGCTGCACACGCGCGCGTAGGCGTATTGCAGATACGGACCTGAGTTGCCTTCCAGCGCCAACGCCTTCTCCCACGTGAAAACGATCAGCGTCTGCGGGTCGTGGCTTAGGTCAGCATACTTGATCGCGCCGATCCCGATTGCCGCCGCCAACTCTTTTTGCTCCGCTTCGGGCATCTCGCTGTTAGAGGCTTTAATAATCTCCAGCGCACGACGCTCCGCCTCGTCCAGCAACGCCTCCAGTTTAATGACATTGCCCTGCCGCGTTGAGAAGGTCCCTTCGGGCAACCGCATCAACCCGAACCAGACATGCTCAAGATGCGTCGTGTAGCCGAGTTTGGCACACACGGTGAAAAACTGTTTGAAGTGCAGCTGCTGCCGCTCGTCCGTCACATACACGATACGATCCGGCGCAAATTCCGCCACGCGGTTGCGCACGGTAGCGATATCGGTCGCGGCGTAGTTGAAACCGCCGTCGCTCTTGCGCACGATGCAGACCGGCATACCCTCGGCCTCAAGCTTCACCACCAGCGCGCCATCACTTTCGACGGCGAGCCCCTTGTCCTGCAAAAGCTGCACCGTTTCGGCCAGCGTGCCGTTGTAGAAACTCTCGCCGCGGTAAAGGTCGAAACTCACGCCCAAACGTTTGTAGACGCGGTTGAACTCGTCGAGGCTGATCGCGATAAAGCGCTCCCAGATCGCGCGATTCTCGGCATCGCCCTGCTGCAGCTTCACCAGTTCCGCCTTGCAGGCCACCAGCCAAGCAGGCTCCTCTTTGGAGCGGTTATAGCTTTGCACATACACGCGTTCCAGCGACTCGACCGTGAGCGACACGCGCTCCTCGTCCGTAAGGAAAGCGCGATAGCCTTGAATCAGAAGCCCGAACTGCGTGCCCCAGTCGCCCAGATGGTTGTCGGCGATCACACGAAAGCCCAGCGCGCGATACATGCGGTCGAGCGCGTTGCCGATCACGGTGGAACGGATGTGTCCGATATGCATGGGCTTGGCCACATTCGGGCTGGAATAGTCCAGAATGACGGTCTTGCCTTGTCCCGCGTCCGGTATGCCGAAACGCGGCGCGGCAGAGAGCGAGCCCACCTGCTCCGCCAACCAAACCGGGTTCACCGTGAGATTGATAAAGCCGGGACCCGCGATCTCGGCCTTGATAAGCATCGGCGGCAACGGCAACGCGGCCAGCGCGGCCTCGGCCACCATACGCGGAGATTTGCGCAGCGTTTTCGCGGCCTGCATCGCATCGTTGCATTGGAAATCGCCGAATCGCGTATCCGTCGCCGGTTGAACGCGGATGCCTGACCAATCCTGCACGTCACCAAATGCCGTTTGGAAAGCTTGCCTCAGCCACTGAGCCAACTGCTCTTCGCACTTATTAACCGTCTCGCTCATATCCGAAACCTCATCTCTATAAAAACAACATGAGGCACCAGCATAGCGGCACCGGCACAGCACGTCACGCAGAAAAAATCATATCGGAAAAGACCGGTCGCACGCATCGTTTGTTTGCGTCACGGATGAATCGTAGACGAGCCTCTTCCGAGAGACACACCTTGAAAGGCCGCCGCCTTTGCGTCGATCTCGACTTTGCCGGAGCGCCATGTTACGCTCGCTACCTGTTTTCCTGATTGTGAAACATCGTGTTTAAGGAGACTTGTCCATGAGAGGCTGTTTCATTGCTGCGCTGTCATTCTGCGCCCTTACGTTGTTCGCAGACCGCCGGGTCGAAGACTTCAATGCCGACTGGCGTTTTCAGAAAGATATCGAGGCCAAGCTCGACGCCTCGGCCGCCTCCTTTAACGACCAAGCGTGGCAAAACGTTCGGTTGCCGCACGACTGGGCCATCTCCGGCCCGTTTGACCCGAAGGCCGACGGCGGGACCGGTAAGCTCCCTTGGCGCGGCGTCGGCTGGTATCGCAAAACAGTCACCGTGCCCTCCGCAGATGCGGCAAAACGAATCTATCTCGATTTCGACGGCGTAATGGCCGGTCCGGAAGTCTTCGTCAACGGCAAGAAAGCCGGGGGTTGGGACTACGGCTACATCGGCTTCCGCGTCGACGCCACGCCGTTCATCGTTTTCGGGCAGCCCAACGTGGTTGCCGTCCGCGCCGACACGCGCAATCACAACTCGCGCTGGTATCCCGGCGCGGGCATCTACCGCAAAGTGACGCTGTCCGTTTGCGCCCCCGTCCACGTCGCGCACGACGCCACCTTCATCACAACGCCGGTGGTCAACGCCAAGCAAGCGACCGTAAAAATATCGTCTGCCATCGCCAACTCGACCGGCGCGGCGCAGGAGACGAAGGTGACCATCAGCCTATACAATCCGAAAGGCAAAACGGTCGCCGAGAAAACCTTGGTCATCCTCGCCTCCGCAGGTGCTGACACGCCGTTTGATCACCACTTCACGCTCCCGAAGCCCAGCCTCTGGGATGTAGACTCGCCGAATCTCTATCAGGCACGCATCGCGACTCAGGCGGGCATCTGGACCGACACCGAGACGACGCGTTTCGGCATCCGTTCCTTCTCGTTCCCCGCCGACGACGGCTTCCACCTCAACGGGCGGCGCGTCCAGCTCAACGGCGTAGACCTGCATTCTGATCTCGGCCCTCTGGGCATGGCCTTCAACCGGTCCGCCATGCGCCGCCAACTCGAAATCATGAAAGACATGGGGTTCAACGCCCTGCGCACCAGCCACAACTGCCCCGCACCCGAAGTGCTTGACCTCTGCGACGAGATGGGCCTCTTCGTCTGGAACGAAGGCTTTGACAAATGGGACGGCACATCCGGCCGCCGCAATGACCAGAACCTCGAAGACTACGTCTCTCGCAACTTGCGCCAGTTCGTGCGCCGCGACCGTAACCACCCCTGCGTCTTCGTCTGGTCCATCGGCAACGAGATTCCGCCC
The DNA here is from genome assembly GCA_964612775.1 of uncultured Lentisphaeraceae bacterium. Taxonomy (GTDB): domain Bacteria; phylum Verrucomicrobiota; class Kiritimatiellia; order RFP12; family UBA1067; genus DAOPZC01. Next base: position 6,623 of record CAZTDL010000105.1, on the reverse strand, counting down.
GCCAAACCCGGCGACGAAAAAGATCCCGGCATGACCGAGCGCCGCTGCACGCTCTTCCGCAGCGTCGTTCGCGAGCTCGACACCACTCGCCCCGTCGGCATCGGCTGTTGTCACGGCAATGCGATCGGCATGGGCGTCTTCGAGAACCTCGACATCACCGGCTGGAACTATGGCGGCCAGTATGCCAACATCAAGCGCAAGTATCCGAACAAGCCCGTACTCTATTCCGAATCCGCCTCGGCCCTCAGCTCGTACGGCTATTACGCCGTGCCGCCGCCGCAGAATAAAACCGACTATGCCGTCGACGATCTCGAAGTCTGCTCCTACGATCACAACGCCGCACCCTGGTCGGACATTCCCGACCCCGAATTCGCCCGCATGGAGCGCGACCGCTATTGCGGCGGAGAGTTCGTCTGGACCGGACTTGACTACCTCGGCGAGCCCACCCCCTACATGCACTACTTCGAGCAGATGCGCAAATATCCACAGGAACAGATGGCTCGCAGCGCGTATTTCGGCATCGTCGATCTTTGCGGCATTCCCAAAGACCGTTTCTACCTCTACCGCAGCCATTGGAACAAACGCGACACGACGGTTCATATCCTGCCGCACTGGAACTGGGCCGGCAAGGAGGGTCAGAACGTGCCGGTCTACGTCTACACCAGCGGCGACTCGGCCGAGCTCTTCCTTAACGGCAAATCCCTCGGCCGCCGCAGCAAAGGCCAGAATCAGGCCAAGCCCGTCAATCTCGCCGCCGGTAAAACCGCTTCCGCCTCCAGTAGCGAAAAGACGGCCGCCCATGACAATCCCGCTTCTGCCGCACTTGACGGCCATGTCGATACGCGCTGGTGCGCCGCAACTGAAGCGGCACCGCAGTGGTGGCAAGTCGATCTCGGCGCGCCGACCGCCTTCCGTTTCCTCGCCGCAACCTTCGAGAACGATGCAAAGGGCTACGGCTATGAGATTCTTGTTTCCGACGACGGTTCGTCCTGGATCCCGCACTATGCGAAAAAACGTGGCGAGCCCGCGCCTGCGGCCATCGATAAACCGGCCACCTGCCGCTATGTGCGCATAACCTTTAACAGCCTCGACAAAGGGCGCTGGGCCTCGATCCGCGAGTTCGCGGTTTCCGACAAGCGGCCGTCCAACCCGTACTACGACATCTGCGACACCTACCGCCTGCGCTGGATGGACGTGACGTACGCGCCGGGCGAGCTCAAGGCCGTCGCTTATCAAGGCGGCAAGAAAATCGGCGAACAGACCATGAAGACCGCGGGCAAAGCCGTCGCGGTCAAGCTCACCCCGGAGAAGCCGGTTCTGCCGGCGGACGGCGAGAGCGTGGTCTTTGTGCAGGTCGACGTGACCGATGCCGAGGGTACGCGCGATCCGCGCGCCACGAACCGCATCCGCTTCAGCCTCACCGGCCCCGGCCGACTGGTGGCGGTCGGCAACGGCAATGCGCGCGGCCTCGACTCCTTCACGGACACGGCTAGCCACCCTCTTTATTTCGGCAAGGCGGTTGCCGCGGTGCGACGGAATGCCGGCACGACCGCGCCTATCACCCTCACCGCCTCCACCGACGGTCTGAAATCCGCGTTTGTGACATTCCAATGATCGTCGGACCGTCGTCTCAAAAAGAAACCCGCGTCCGTTCCAAGGGCGAACGCGGGTTGCCGACTACAGGCACGTTTCTTCGTACCGCTTAAGGCGGCCGCCGAGGAGAGGCACACAAAACGTTAATTTTTTGATGTTTCTATCCAGCCGTGCTTGACAAGAGAAAAAAACAGGCGTATTAGGAGAGCGCAATGAGGGCACCCTGTGCCGCGTTGTCACGTGGTGAGAGGTTCTTGCCCATTTTTGCTAGGAGTTTGCTGTGTACGATGTGCCTGCGCACGCGATGCAGTTGAGCTTGCACCTGGAAGACCAGGAAGAGGAGCCTCCGCAAGGAGTGAATTCTCTTTTTTCGATATCAGCCCCCTCCGTGGGTAAACCGCACCTGCTGAACCTTCCTGTGATACCGGCCAAAAGCCGTTCCTTGAAGATGAGTTCACAGTGTCGCGAGTTTCGTAATCAGTTCTTCCCTCAGGCGACAGATTCGCAGTGGTCGGATTGGCGATGGCAGATCCAGAACCGAATCAAGGATCTCGCAACGGTTCGCCGGATGATCCGCCTGTCGGCGGCCGAGAAAAAGTCACTGGAACTCTCCGGCCAGATGTTGCCGATGTCCGTCACGCCCCACTATATGGGCCTCGTTTCCGCGACGGATCCCGATCAGGCCATCCGCCGTTCGGTGATCCCGACGGTATATGAGCGGTGCAAATGTCCAGGAGAGGCGGATGATCCGCTCGGCGAAGAGAATCAAAGCCCCGTTCCGGGACTGGTTCACCGCTACCCGGATCGCGTGTTGCTCCTCGCAACCGATTTCTGCTCCACGTTCTGCCGCTATTGCACGCGTTCCCGCGTGGTCGGCCATGGCGCCATTTCGCCCAACACCCCTCGCCTGCAGAAGATCTTCGATTACATCCGAAGCAAACCGCAGATTCGCGACGTGTTGATTTCTGGCGGCGACCCTCTCACCCTGAGCGACAGCCGCTTGGAATTCATCATCTCCAACCTGCGTGCGATTCCGCATGTCGAAATAATCCGCATCGGAACGAAAATCACGACCGTTCTGCCGCAGCGGATCACGCCTCAGCTCGTGCGCATGCTGCGCAAATATCACCCGCTGTGGATGAGCCTGCACTTTCTGCACCCCGACGAATGCTGCGCTGAAACCGTTAAGGCGTGCGGCATGTTGGCGGATGCGGGCATTCCGCTCGGTTCGCAGACGGTTTTGCTTCAGGGCATGAACGATAATGTTGAAGTGATGAAAACGCTGATGCACAAACTGATGAAGATGCGGGTTAAGCCGTATTATCTTTATCAGTGTGACCCCATCACCGGATCGCAGCACTTCCGCACCGCGGTTTCCAAGGGCGTTGAACTCATCCGGGGTTTGCGCGGACACACCAGCGGTTATGCGCTCCCGACTTACGTGATCGATGCGCCGGGCGGCGGCGGCAAGATTCCTATCGCCCCCGATTACGTGCTCGGCAAGGACGCCGAAGGCAACCTGAAACTCACCAACTACGAGGGCAAGTCCTTCCAGTACCCGGATTATATGGCGGAGTGAAAAGCGCGGAATCCAGGAATGACGGAAGAATGGGGGTCAATCCTTCGTCCGGATTTTCAGTCCTCCTGCCTGACCGTCATCCCGGTATTCCGCGGTTCCATTAGTCCAAGGATCACTATGCACGTCGGTTTGACTTACGACCTCCGCTCAGATTATCTCGCCATGGGATTCTCCATGGAAGAGACCGCTGAGTTCGATAAAGAAGACACCATTGCCGGTATCGAGACCGCGCTGAAAGAACTCGGCCATGAAACCGATCGGATCGGCCACGCCAAGGCACTGGTCAAGCGGCTTGATGCGGGAGACCGTTGGGATATCGTCTTCAACATCTGCGAAGGTCTCGAAGGCGTCGCGAGGGAATCGCAGGTGCCCGCGCTCCTCGACCTCTACCAAATCCCTTACGTCTTTTCCGACCCGCTCGTGCTGGCGCTCACCCTGCATAAGGGCATGACCAAGCGTGTCGTTCGCGACGCGGGCGTGCCGACCAGCGACTTCTGTGTCTACGAGTCGGCGGAGGACTTGGCCGACCTGCGGTTCGGCGCGCCGTTCTTCGTGAAGCCGGTCGCCGAAGGCACGGGAAAGGGCTGCTCGTCCAAATCCATCGTGCGCGACCGCGTCGGCCTCGAAGAGGCCTGCGATGATCTTGTCACACGTTTCCGTCAGCCCGCGCTGATCGAGCCCTACCTCGGCGGACGCGAGTTCACGGTCGGCATCACAGGCACGGGACGTCAGGCCAAGGTCGTGGGTTCTATGGAGATCGTGCTCCTTTCGAACGCCGAGAAGGGCGTCTACTCCTATTCCAACAAGGGTAACTACGAGGACCGCGTAGTCTACCATCCCGGAAACGCTACTCAAGACCCCGTGGCCGGCGCGTCTGAAAAGGTCGCGCTCGACGCGTGGCGCGCCCTCGGCTGCCGTGACGGCGGACGCGTGGACATCCGTTGCGACGATGGTCAGAACCCGATGTTCCTCGAGGTCAATCCCCTCGCCGGCCTGACTCCCAAGGACTCGGACCTGCCGATTCTGGCCCGTATGGCGAACGTCTCTTACACTGAGCTCGTCCGCCGTATCATGGCCTCGGCCGTGGACCGGATCAAATAGAACGCCTCAACGTTCAAGGTGACCCCCGTTCCTCACTTCGGAGTGAAGCGTTGACCGTTGAGTGCTGATAAGGTTTCCGCATGAAAATCACTCTCGTCCACCAATATGTGCCCGCCGATGCCGCCGCGGATGAACGCGACGTGCTGGATCAGGTCGACGCGATCCGCACCGCCTTGGCCGATCGCGGGCATACGGTTACTGTCCTGCCCTGCACCATCGACCTTGGCAACATGCAGCGCAAACTGGAGCTCTTGAAGGCCGACTGCGTGTTCAACCTCGTCGAGACTCTCGATAATTCGGGACGCCTTATCCATCTCGCACCGGCGCTCTGGGAAGTGAAAGGTCTGCCTTTCACCGGCAGTTCGGCCGACGCGCTGTATCTCACAACCCACAAGCTGCTCTCTAAGGAACGCATGTGCACGGCGGGATTGCCTGTTCCCGCGTGGGTGGCGGCCGGGGAAACACACCATGCTCAACATGCAACGCCAAAGGCCGACTGGATCGTCAAATCGGTCTGGGAGCACGCCTCGGCGGGCCTCGGCGATTCCAGCATTCTGCGCGGCGTTTCGGCCGCCGAGGCGGCCGGCCGCATCCCCGCCGGCTGTTTCGCCGAGCGCTTCATTGACGGACGCGAGTTTAATCTGGCCGTGCTCGCCGGACCCAACGGTCCGGACGTCTTGCCGCCCGCCGAAATCGTCTTCACCGGCTTCCCCGCCGGCAAACCCCGCATCGTGGGATACCAAGCCAAGTGGGACGAATCGTCCTTCGAATACACGCACACGGTGCGACGCTTCGCCGACCCGGCCGCAGACGGCGCGCTGCTCGCCGAGCTGAAACGTCTCGCGCTGCGCTGCTGGGAAATTTTCGGACTCGGCGGTTACGCGCGTGTCGATTTCCGAGTGGATGCCGACGGCAATCCATGGATTCTGGAGGTCAACTCAAACCCATGCCTGTCACCGGACGGCGGTTTCGCCGCCGCGCTCGCGCAGGCCGGCATTCCTTACACCGACGCCATAACCCGCATTGTGGAACAGGCCGTCCCTCTGGCAACGCAAGGCAGGGAAAACGGGCAGATCGCCCATCCGCAAAAGAAACCCGTCCCTGCGATCACTTTCCGCTACGAGGTCATGCCTTCCGACGTCGAGGCGATCCGCGAGGTCACCGCCTCGACCGGGTATTTCCACGACTACGAAATTCCCGTAGCCGTGGAGTTGGCTGAGGAACGTCTCGCCAAAGGCGCGGCCTCGGGCTACGAATTCGCGATCGCAGAATGCGACGGCCGGATGATCGGCTACACGTCTTTCGGACCCGTGCCGTGCACCAAGAGCAGTTTCGACTGGTACTGGCTGGCCGTACGTCCCGAAATGCAAGGCTTCGGTATCGGCAAGTGCCTGCTTCAGCAGGTCGAACGCCGCGCAAAGGCAATGGGCGGCACACAGCTCTTCTGCGAAACCTCGGGGAGGCCTCAGTACGCCTCCACGCGCGCCTTCTACGAGCATATGAACTTCACGCTCTGCGAACTGCTCGAAGATTACTACGATGACGGCGACGGCCGCGCCACCTACGTCAAACCGTTGTAGCACCGCGCCATCGGCAGGTGAACACGCACCGTTGACGCTCATTTTCGCGCGGGCGGGGCTGCGGGGAACGGTTCCGCCGATCTGAAAAGGCGTGTCGCTTCGCCGGTCAGCCACAAGTAATGGTCGGAAGGCAGCGCGCCGTAGCTTTGAAAAGCGAACCCTTCGCCGCAGGGTGGCGCGTTGTTGACCTTAAAAATCTGCGTGCCCTCGTCGATCTCGTCAAACATCGCCACATAGGCGCAGTTCGCCGCCGCACGGCGTGCGGCGGCGAACTGTTCCCACAGGAACGCGCCGCCGCGGCGAGGGATCCCGTCCTGACGGCCCTGAAGATTCAGCCATCTGAAGCCCGGAAAAACGACCGGCATGAAAAGCAACCCGTTCTCCCGGCACCAAGCGGCATCGTCGCGCCAGACCGCTTCGGCGCGACGCACGCCGGCTTCATCGCGGTAACGGCCGACGCTCCACGTATGAACGATATCGGCCTTGCGAACGAGGGCCAGCAGACGCGGGTCCGGCACGGCGTCATTCCGAAGCGTGCGCCAGTAAAACGGCAGGCCCAGCAGCACCGCGTAACCCGAGCCCTTGAAGGCGTCGACAAGCCGCTCGCAGGCATCAAGCCCGTAGGGACGGTTATCGTTAAAACCCACGCCCCAAAGCGCGATCACGGGACGGCCGTTATGGTGTTGCCAAGCGAGGTCCGCCGAATTGCGGATCACACCGGTATCGATCAAATGCCGCCAGTCCGCCGTCACAACGTCGGCGGCGTTGCT
>CAZTDL010000104.1:0-10009 GCA_964612775.1 uncultured Lentisphaeraceae bacterium | reverse complement strand
GGTGCAGGCCGCGTTGACCTTACCGACCCCCGACTGCGCGATCACCAGTTCTTGGGTGCCGTGTTGGGCATGGTAGACTTGCGTGCCGAAGTGGATGCGGGCGTCATGCTTCGGAAAAACCGCTAAAAGCGCGTCCAGTTCCTCTTTCATGGCGGCGACGAGTGCGATCGGTTTTTTCATAAGCCAGTAGTTTCGTATGATTCGCGCTCAGTGTCAATCTCCCCTTGTAACTGCCGTCAACACAGGATAAAATATCGGTCATATGGAAATGTATAAGCGTAAATTGTTGTTGGTTGATGACGATCCCAGCCTGCTCGAAACGTTGGGCGATTTTTTGTCGTTCGAGGGCTATGAGGTTCTGTGTGCCGCGAGCGGCGAGGATGCGCTGGTGAAGATGCGTCAGTTCCAGCCCGACCTCATCATCCTCGATATGGGTATGCCCGGCATGGGGGGGAAGGGGTTCTTGGACCGTATCACGAATCCTGACGGGAGTACGCTTTATCCGGTGCTTGTACTGACGGCGCGCGCCTCCATGGCCGAGTTTTTCGCTGATAAGCAGATCGCCGGATTTATTGCGAAGCCGTGTGATCCGCCGGACCTGCTGATGGAGGTCGGACGGATTCTCTTCATGTCGGCGACCGAGGGATATCATGTGACCTCGACTCAGCTGGCACGTCAGCTGGTGATCGCCGAAGGCGACCCGATTCTGCGGCAGACGTTGGAGAAGGAGTTTTCGCAGGCCGGATTTGTGGTCCGTGCGGTCGAGACGGGGCCAGAGGCGCTGGAAGCGTGCGTGGCGGCCAAACCGAATGCGCTCGTCATGCGCTTGGAGCTGCAAGGCATGAGCGCCGACGAGGTGGTGGGCATGTTGAAACGCCTGCCGACCACCCGTGATATTCAAGCGGTGGTTTATGGCTTTGATTTGCCGGAAGCGCAGTTAGAGCATGTGGCCAATCTTGATATTCCGCAGATGTGCATGTTGAAGGATTTAACGGTCAACACGATTATTGATCGCACCATGGCCGTAACCGGTGCATAAAAGCTGCGGTGCGGGCGGTGCCATACGAGAGGAGACTCGATGCGTTGTCCCAAATGCGGCCATTTAGACGATAAAGTCTTGGACAGTCGCGCGGCTCGCGAAGGCGCGTCGATCCGTCGGCGCAGGCAGTGCTTAGCGTGCGAGCATCGCTTCACAACTTACGAAGAGATTGTCAAAGACGAGCTTCGCGTGATCAAGCGGGATGGACGGCGCGAGGAATTCAGCCGACTGAAGCTGGAACGCGGTCTGATGCGGGCCTGCGAGAAGCGCCCCGTGAGCTTGGATCAGATTCATGACCTTGTCGATCAGGTCATTGAGAGTTTTGAGGGCGAAAGTGAAGTGAGCACCGAACAGATCGGTCAGGCGGTGATGACGCGTCTGCATCGCATCGACGATGTCGCCTATATTCGGTTCGCTTCGGTGTACCGCCGGTTCGCGGACGTGAACCATTTTCTCAAGGCGGTCAAGGACATGGTGGAGAAGTAAGCCGTGTACAAGCTTACGGTCTACGTGCCAGAGTCGCATCTTGAGTCCGTGAAAGATGCCTTGTTTGCTGCTGGCGCGGGATGTTATGCCGGGTATGACCGGTGTTGCTGGCAGGTTCTTGGCCAAGGCCAGTTTCGTCCGTTGGCCGGCAGTTCTCCGTTTATCGGAAAGCCCGGTGCGGTTGAGCGTGTGCCGGAATACCGCGTGGAGATGATCTGTGCCGACGAGTCGGTCGTCGCAGTCACGGGTGCGTTGCGCGCTGCGCATCCTTATGAGGAGCCGGCCTTCGATTTTGTCCATATGGCTCCTGTGCCTGACGTGCGGAACTAGGTGCCCGCCCCAAGGGTTGTCTCGGCTTGTAGCGAAGCCTTGCGGTGGTACCCAAGACATCTTTCAGCGAGGTGCTTTATGTCGTTCAATCCCTTTTTTGATAAACCGGAAAAATCGGGCTCGCAGATTTTCCGCGTCATCTTAGTCATGATGACGGTGGTGCTGTCGTTTATCGTGGTCGTTGCGCAACGGGCCCATCGGCAGATGAGTAACGATTTGCTTTTGCAGGGGCGATTGATCAAGCAGTCCTTGGATATCCGTGCGCTTAGAACGCTTTCCGGCTGCAGCGATGACGTTGAGAAAGCGGAATACAAACGGCTTAAAGAACAGCTTATCGATTTCAGGTCCGCCCATGCGAAATGTCGTTTTCTGTACCTTCTGGGACGCAGATCCGCCATCGGCCCGGTCAAAACGGGCGGACAGGTTTTTATTTATTTGGACTCCGAGCGTGAAGGCTCGGCGGACTTTTCTCCCCCCGGCGACTTATATCCGGAGCTGTCCGAAACCGATGCGCGCGTGTTCAACACGAAGATCCCAACGGTCCGCGGGCCTATTCGTGACCGTTGGGGCATGTGGATCACGGCCTTTTTGCCGATCATCGATTCCGTGACGGGAGATGTGATCGCGGTTCTGGGAATGGACGTTGACGCGCGCGCTTGGATTTGGGATGTGTTTGCTCGTGCGGCGTTGCCCGTCAGCATGATGTTGGTGCTTCTGATCGCGTTTGCCACGGGAACGATCGCGGCACGTTCTCATAACGGCACCGACACGCTCAAGCCGATTCAGCAACGCTTGCTGATGCCGTTGGCCGCCGTGCTGTTTCTTCTGGCCGCGGGTGCCGTCGCTCTTCTGATCAAACAGCACAGCGACGGCTTGATTAGGCTTAGCCAGAAGGAGTTGCAGGGGGTTACCGCCGCACTGGCCGCCTCAACGGATCAACAGGCCCAGTCGCTGGCGGCGCTGGGAGAACTTATGCTCAGGGACGGCGAAGTGCAAAAAGCGCTGAAGGCGCGCGACCGGAAACGGTTGATTCACCTGTGCGGGCCAACCTTCGCGTCGCTGAAAATCGACCGCACGCTTTCCGAATGCACGTTCATCGACGCGAATCGGGTCTGTCTTCTTCGTCTGCAGGCCCTTGAGCAATATGGCGACCGCATGGACCCTTTCACTCTGCTTGAGGCCGAGCGTCAAGGCGCACTCGCTTCGGGGCTCGAGTTGGGGCCGTCGGGCCTTTTTTCGTTGAGGTCGGTTCTTCCCGTCTACGAAGGAGGCATGCTCATCGGATATTTGGAGTTGGGCAAGGAAATCCAGGATGTTTTGGATGCCCTGCACGCCAAGAAGGGTACCGATTTTGCCATCATCATTCATAAGGCGTGTTTGGACAGAACCCGTTGGGAAGCGGGAATGAGAAATGTCGGACGGGAAGGCGAATGGGATCGATTTTCCGATGACGTGCTGGTTTATTCGACATTGCCTGAGATTCCCGCCGGTGCAGGACGATTTATCGAAGAGCAGGTTCCGAAAGGCCTTTCCGCTTCTACGGAAATGACCTCTGTGGGCCAATCATGGCGCGTCATGGCCGTTCCCCTGAGGGACGCTTCGGCGGCCGAGGTGGGCAATTTGATCGTGTTTTCCGACATGACGGAAGCGGTCGCGGCGCAGAATCGCCTGAAAGCGATTGGTTTCGGAGGAGGTTTTGTCCTCTTAGCCGGGCTGCTTGGCTTTTTGCATATCCTTTTGCGTCGGACGGACAGCAATATTCGGCTTCAGCAATCGAAACTGCAAAAGAGTGAACAGCGTTTGATCGCGACGTTGCACTCCATCGGGGATGGCGTTATCACGACAGATGCTGACGGTCGTATTACGGATCTGAACACCATGGCCGAACGGCTGACCAAATGGACAACGGCAGAGGCCGCGGGACTGCCTTCTGAAGAAATCTTCCGCATTGTTGACGCGTTGACCCGCGTCGCGTCGGAGAACCCGGTTGAAAAAGCGATCCGCGATAAGACGACCGTCGAACTGGCCAACCATGCCTTGCTTATCGCCAAAGACGGCACGGAATACCAGATTGCCGACAGCTGCGCGCCGATTCGCGACGCGCGCAATCAAGTCATAGGTGCCGTACTCGTCTTTCGTGATGTCACCGAAGAATACCGGCGTCGTGTAGCCTTGCGCGCCAGCGAAGAGCGCTATCGTGACATGTTTGAAAAGAATTCATCCATCCAATTTCTTCTGGATGCCTTTAGCGGCCGGATCATTGACGCGAATCCTGCGGCGTGCGCGTTTTACGGGTATACGCGTGAACGCATGAAGCAACTGAACATCTCCGACATCAACATGGAAATAAACACAAAAAAACATGAGGTTTTGTCGAAGGCGCGGACCGAAGGCTGCCCGCGTTTTGAGTTTCAGCATCATTTGGCCGACGGGCAGATTCGGGATGTCGAATCAGATGTGAGTATTCTGATTATCGATGGAAAAGAACGCTTGTACGTCATCGTTCATGACATCACAGAACGTGTGCGGGCGGAAGCGGAACTGAAAAAAGAGCAGGCGTTCGTGCAGACGCTCATGGAAAACGTGCCTGAGCACATCTATTTCAAGGACGCTCAAAGTCGTTTTGTCATGATCAATAGACGGTATGCGGAAGCGTTTGGGCTCACCGACCCTGCGCAGGCCATCGGTAAAACGGATTTCGACTTTTTCGCGGAGGAGCATGCCCGGAGGGCCTTTGAGGCTGAAAGGGCCATTATCCGGACTGGTAATCCCATCGTGAATGCCGAGGAAAAAGAAACGTGGCCTGATGGTTCTGCCACATGGGTACTAACGACCAAGATGCCCTTGCGCGACAAGAGCGGGACGATTATCGGGACGTTCGGGGTTTCGCACGATATCACGGCCCGTAAACGCGTCGAGCAGGAACTCAGCGAAAACGAAAGCCGGTTGCGTGCGCTTACCGACGCGGCGCAAGACGCAATTGTGATGATGGACGAGGAAGGCCGAATCTCCTTCTGGAATCCGGCGGCGGAACGCATATTCGGATATGCCAACGCCGAGGTGATCGGTCGCGATTTAACGCAATTGCTCGCGCCAGAGCCCTACCGCGAAGCGTATGAGGCCAGATATAAGGCGTTTTTGAAATCCGGTCAGACGGTCGCAAAAGACACGCCCATTGAGCTGCAGGCGCTTCGCAAGACGGGCGAAGAGTTTTCTGTCGAGCTTTCGCTTTCCGCTATTCAAAAGGAAGGCTGTTGGCATGCGGTTTGTTTGGTGCGCGATGTCACTGAGCGCAAACGCGCGAAAGAAAGATTGCTTGCGAGCGAAACCCGGTTGCGTGCCATTGCGGACGCGGCGCAAGATGCGATTCTGATGATGGATGCCGAGGGCCGCATCTCCTTCTGGAATCCGGTGGCGGAACGCATATTCGGATATGCCCGGGATGAGGCCATCGGTCAAGACTTGCACAAGTTGATCGCGCCGCAACGGTATCAAACGGCCTATCGGGCCGGTTTGGCCAAGTTTTGGAAAACGGGGGATGGCCCGACAATCAACACGACAATTGAGTTGCAGGCTCTCCGCAAAACGGGCGAAGAAGTGCCTGTCGAGCTTTCGTTGTCGGCTCTCCATCTTGAAGCGCGTTGGCTGGCCGTAGGTGTTATTCGCGATATTACCGAACATAAGCGGGCGAAGGAAGAACTCATCGAAACCAATCGTCAACTCAGCGAGGCGACGGTTCGCGCCAACGAAATGGCTGAGCAGGCGCTGATGGCCAGCACGGCCAAATCCGATTTTTTGGCGAATATGAGCCATGAAATCCGCACGCCGATGAATGGCGTTATCGGAATGACCGGACTGCTCCTCGATACCGAGTTGTCGGACGAGCAGCGGCGCTATGCCGAAACCGTGCGGTCCAGTGCCGAATCGCTGCTCGGGCTGGTCAACGACATTCTTGATTTCTCAAAAATCGAGGCTGGCAAGATGACCTTGGAAGTGCTTGATTTCGATCTGCTGGAGCTTGTGGAGGATCTGGCCTCGACATTGGCGATACATGCGCAAGACAAGGGGCTTGAGTTGCTGTATAGTGTCGCATCCGAGGTGCCGACGCTGCTGCGGGGAGACCCGGGAAGGTTACGCCAGATCCTTGCGAATTTGGTGAGTAACGCCATCAAGTTCACGCAGTCCGGCGAAGTCGCCATTCGTGTGATGCTGGAGTCGGAAAACATGGAATCCGCGCTTCTAAGCTTCTCGGTGCGTGATACCGGCATCGGTATTCCGAAAAACAAACTCGGCATCCTCTTCGATAAATTCACTCAGGCGGACTCCTCGACCACGCGCAAGTATGGCGGTACGGGGTTGGGTTTGGCTATCTGCAAACAGCTGACTGAATTGATGGGGGGTAAAATATACGTCGAAAGCGAAGAGGGCAAAGGGTCTGAATTCTCATTCGTCTTGCGCTTGGTCAAGCAGGCGGAAGGCGTGCGGTCCGACATAGCGTCGTCGGCGGTTTTGCAGGATGTGAAGGCCTTGATTGTGGATGATAATGCGACCAGCCGAGAAATCCTGACCTCTTATCTGAAGGCGTGGGGGATGAGGCCTTTCGAAACGTCGGACGGCCCAACGGCGATTCAGATGCTTTTGCAGGCGGTGAGTGTCGGCGAGCCTTTCAAGCTTGCGGTGTTGGATATGCAGATGCCGGTTATGGACGGCGAAATGCTTGGGCGGGCGATCAAGGCGGATGCGCGTCTTGCGGCGATTCGTATGGTCATGCTGACCTCCTTGGGAACAAGGGACACGGTTATTCCTTTCCGTGAAATCGGTTTTGATGATTGCCTTACAAAGCCGATACGGCATCGGGAGTTGAGGCGCGCGTTGTCGCTGGCCCTGCTGGATGAGAGCGTGAAACAGAAGCCTTCCGTGGTTAAGCGTCTGTCGGTTCGAGACATGCAGGAAAGGTTCGCCGGCAGCAAAGCGCGCGTTCTGCTTGTCGAAGATAACGTCACTAACCAGCAGGTGGCACTGGGCTTCCTTAACAAACTGGGCTTGCGGGCCGATTCTGTCGCCAATGGCGCCGAGGCGATTAAAGCGCTGGAGACTGTTCCTTATGACCTGGTTCTTATGGATGTACAGATGCCCGTGATGGACGGTTGGGAGGCGACGCGTCAAATACGCAGTCCGCAATCGGGCGTCCTCGACCATGATATCCCCATCATTGCCATGACCGCGCACGCTATGCAGGGCGACTCTGAAAAATGTCTGGCGGCGGGCATGAACGATTACGTTTCCAAACCCGTGTCGATTCAGACGTTGGCCAGAGTATTGGAAAAATGGCTCATCATGGATGAGAAAGGTAAAACGGTTAAGGCTGGCGTAAGCGAAAGGGGTCCGCGTTCGGAGCCTCGCGTGTCGGAGCCGCCTCTTTGGGACTATGCGGGGATGATGGAGCGTGTGATGAATGACAAAGACTTGGCGCAAGCGATGCTTAGCGGTTTCGCGGAGGATATCGGGCAACGCCTCCAGGAATTGGGTTCGCTCCTGGACACGGGGAATTGCGTGGGCGCTGAGCGTCAGGCTCACGCGATGAACGGGGCTGCGGGCGTTGTCGGAGGCGAGGCGATGCGAATGGTGGCTTTCGAGATGGAGAAGGCGGCAAAGGCGGGGGATTTGGCAGCAGCCGCTTCACGCCTGCCGGAATTGATTCGGCGGTTTAACCTGCTGAAGGAAGCGATTGAAACACAGATGATGGTTTGGAGGAATGATGCATGCGTATCCTGATTGCGGAAGACGATGTGACGTCCAGAATGATGCTGATCGCCATGCTGAAGAAGTTCGGGCATGATGTGGTCAGCAGCGCTAACGGCCGAGAGGCGCGGGAAACGCTTCAAAAAAACGATGCGCCCCGACTCGCGATTCTGGATTGGATGATGCCGGAGATGGACGGCGTGGATGTCGTTCGTCGGGTTCGTGCCGAGATCAAGGACCGACAGCCATATGTGATTATGCTGACGGCCAAGGGCGAAAAGGAAGATATCGTTGCCGGACTCGAAGCGGGGGCCGATGATTATCTTACAAAGCCTTTCCATCCGGCTGAATTGCGGGTGAGGGTCGAAGTCGGTCGGCGTTTGGTTGAAGCGCAGGATATGATGCTGGCCGTGCAGGTTATGGAGCTGCGTCGGGCGATGGAGGACATCAAAACGCTGCAGGGGATATTGCCCATCTGCATGCATTGCAAAAAGATTAGAAATGATGCGGGATACCGGGAGCAGGTCGAAGGATATCTCAGCCACCACTCCGAAGCGCTTTTCAGTCATAGCGTCTGTCCCGAGTGCATGCAGAAATATTATTCCGACATGCAACGCGATACGGGTGTTACCTTCTGAACGATGGCGTTTCTGAATGGTCGGGCGTGTTTCCGCGATTGGGGTGTCGCGGCAATCTGAAAAGGGGGGAGAATGAGAGTTGAAAGCCGGGGCGGGCGAATGTCTCGACGTGTTTTTCTTGTGTCGGCTGGAGGTGCGTTGACGGGATGCGCCACGCGAAAGGGGAGCGTAAACGGAAAAACAGGGCCGCTGGTCACCTTTGGTCTTGTGACGGATTTGCACGCCGCCGATCTGGAGCCGAATGGCGGTCGCCATTACCGGGAGTCGATCGGAAAATTGGCTGAATGTGTGTCAGACATGAATGCGCGCGGTGTCGATTTCCTGATCGAATTGGGCGACTTCAAGGACCAGGGAAAAACGGCGGAAGAGACGCTTCGCAATCTGCAGGCTGTCGAAACCGGCTTTCGTCGATTCAGGGGCGCGCGGTACCATGTGCTGGGAAATCACGACATGGACCGAATCCCGAAGACGCTGACGCTCGCCCATATCGAGAATACGGGAATAGCCCGTGAAAGGTCCTATTATTCTTATGACGTGAAAGGCGTGCATTTTATCGTGCTGGACGCGACGTTCCGTCCGGACGGAAGATCCTATGATTCGGGAAATTTCAAGTGGACAGAGGCGTTTGTGCCTGCTTCGGAGTTGGCTTGGCTGAAGAGCGATTTGAGAAAAACACGGTTTCCGACCGTCGTGTTTATTCACCAGCTTCTCGACGGGGATAAAGACGTTTATTGCGTGAAGAACGCGGCCGAGGTCCGCCGCGCGCTCGAACAGAGCGGACGCGTCCATGCCGTTTTTCAGGGCCATTTTCACGAGGGCAAATATTCTTGCGTTCGGGGAATCCATTACTATACGCTCAAAGCGATGGTGATGGGGTCTGGACCACGGGGAAATGCCTACGCGATTGCCGATGTGTTCGCGGACGGCAGCGTGAAGGTGATGGGCGTCCAGAACGCCGAATCGCGGTTGCTTCCCGTGCGTCAGATATGCGGATGATTTGATTTTTCAAAAGGGGCCCGCCATGATCGGGCGCGTATCCAAGCCGGGGCGATCGCGGGGTGTCGCAGGAAAAGGCGTGTCGCGTGTTTACAAAAGTATGACAGATGTTCTGATATGAATGCAAAAAACGTTTCTTGGTTATCTTTGATTTTCGTTTCTTGTTTGTCGGTCGCCGCTGATTGGGTTCCGCTCGCCGACGATGCGGCGCTCAAATCGTGGAGCAAGAAGGTTAACACCTCTCTGTCGCGCAATAGCGACGGCTCGCTCGCCATGGAAGTGCGTGCGGGCGAATTCAACTTCGGTTGGGCGCAATGTCCGTTGTCGGCGGAGGCGGTGCCTCCGCAAACGGCGGGCGTGTATGGACGGTTCCGCGCGGTGTCGGGAACCCGTGCGCAACTTACACTCATGATGCTTTTGCTGAATGGCAAGGAGTCGGCTTATTATTCTTGCGGGCAAGGCTCACTTGCGGACAGCCGTGGCGAATGGGTCGAATTCTTCGCTCCGTTGTCGGATTTCCGGCCGGATCGTAACGCCAAGGCGCGGACGTTGAAAGCCTCCATGATTCACGAGGGGGATCGCCTTCAGCTGAATTTGAACAATGTGGAGGGGGCCTCGTCCGTCGCGGAATTTGATCGGCTGCGCTTCCTGAGAAAGGATGAAGTTGAAACCGTTGGTCGTGCCGTCCGTCGTGCGAGCCTTGCCCGTGCGTTGCGTCCTGAGCCGCGGTGCGAGGGTGCGTCGCATCCGCGTCTGCTCATGAACCCGGCGCGTCTGC
>CAZTDL010000103.1:0-10011 GCA_964612775.1 uncultured Lentisphaeraceae bacterium | reverse complement strand
GCGCACGGCCTGCTGCAAGATGGCGCAGTCTTGGTTCAGGGGGTCGAGATTGGCGAAAATGCGGATCTCGGAACCGGCCGGAAAAGAGATGAGCCACGCGGCGAAAGCAGCGGCAACGGCCGCCGCGAGGAACGTGCGAAGTTCTGGACCTGCTGCGAAACCGGCCAAGGCCGTTGCGAACATCATGTCATAGGCGGATGGCATACCGATAAAATAACCGGGATCGCGCAACGCGGCAAGCGCGAAGCGCACTCGCGGCTTGAGTTTGGGGGTAATACTGGGGTAAAGTGGAGGCCATGAAAAAGAAAGTTCCTAATAAATCCCGCATCGCCGAGCTGGTTCGCGAGCTGCTCTCGGAAATCGGCGAAGATCCTGAGCGTGAGGGATTGCGGGATACGCCTGCGCGGGTGGCCGAATCGTTGAGTTTTTTGACGGGCGGTTACAGGCAGTCGCCGCGTCAGGTGGTGAACGGCGCGGTCTTCCAGGCGCATCTGAATCATATGATCATCGTGCGCGATATCGAGATTTACAGTCTGTGCGAGCATCATATGCTGCCATTTTACGGCCGCTGCCATGTGGGTTACATCGCCAAGGAAAAGGTGATCGGTTTGAGCAAGATCGCGCGCATCGTGGATTGTTTTGCGCGCCGTCTGCAAATTCAGGAACGGGTGACGGAACAGGTGGCTCAGGCGATCTTGGATGAAGTCCAAGCCGAAGGCGTGGGCGTCGTGATGGAATGTCGGCATCTGTGTATGATGATGCGGGGCGTCGGCAAGCAAAACTCGGTGACGACCACGTCGGTTGTTTTGGGGTCGTTCCGCGAAGATGCCGCCACCCGCCAAGAGTTTATGACGCTGATCAACCGATAAGGGGTTATGCGGATTTCTCTTTCAACGAATTGGAACGTTTCACGCCATGAAAACGGTGAAAGCCTCGCGGATGAGATTCTTTCGTTAGGTTTCGACGCGCTGGAACTTGGCTATCACATGACCGAAGAGCGGGCTGCGGGCGTGTTGCGGCGCGTCAGGTCCGGCGCGGTTTCCGTCGATAGCGTTCACGCGTATTGCCCGGTCCCGATCGGCGCGCCGCACGGTTATCCGGAGCTCTATCTGCTGGCGTCGCTCGACGACGATGAGCGGGCCATGGCCGCGATTCTGATCGGGAAAACATTGGCCTTCGCCGAGACAATGGGCGCGCGCGCCGTGGTGCTGCATGCCGGACGCGTTTTTCTGAAATCGTTCTTTGGCGATCTTCATACCCATACGCTGGTTGACACGCTGGCGGACGAAGGTTCAGTGAAGGCTCCGCGGTATCAGCGGCTTTTGACAAAAGCGCTGCGGCGGCGTGCTGCACGGGTCCGCGAGTATTACGATGGTTTTTGCCTGTCGATGGATTCGCTCCTGCCCAAGTTTGAAAAAGCGGGCGTCACCCTGTGTCTGGAGAATCTGCCGTCGATCGAGGCGTTCCCCGACGAACGTGAACTTGTCATGCTGAAACAGCGTTTTGACACGCCGGCGCTGGCTTATTGGCATGATATGGGGCATGGGCAGGTGCGTGAGAATATGGGCTGGATTAAACACGTCGAGACGGCGCATGAGCTGTTGCCGTTTACGCGCGGAATCCACATTCATGACGCGTTGCCGCTGACCAACGATCATCTGCCCCCGGGGAAAGGGATGATCGATTTCAGCAGGTTCGGATTCTACGCGTCCGATCGCGTCATCAAAGTGTTCGAGCCTTCTCCCCAGGTTCCGCCGAAGGACCTTCAGACCGCATTGAGACATGTGAGGCAGGCGTGGGAGCAACCGCCTAAACCGAACACGCCGTTGCCTGTTTGAAGAAAGCTTCCAGCTGACATACGTTCTTCGAGCCGTCGAACGTCATTTCTGCCGTGGCGCGGCCTGCTTTCGCGATATGAATGAGCAGCTCTTTTGAGGTCAACGCCAGAGCCAGCTTTTCCGCCAAGGCGGCCGGATCGTCGGGCGGAACCAGCAGACCGTTGACCCCGTCCGTGATCACCTCGTTTGCGGCGCTGGCCGTGGTGGTGACGATCGGGGTGCCGATCGCCATCGCCTCGACCAAAATGTTGGCGATGCCGTCGCGGTCGCCGTCCGGCATGCGACGTGAAGGCAAGACAAACATGGATGCGTCCATCATGCGCGAACGCGTTTCGTCCTGAGACAGCCATCCTGCGAAAAAAACGGTTTGCTCCAACCCCAGCTGTTTCCGCAGTTTTTCGAGTTCGTGTTGGCATGGTCCTGTGCCGGCTATGACACACGCGAAATGCAAACCGCGCTCAAGAAGCAACGCGCAGGCCTGAAGCAAGGTGTCCAAACCTTTTTTTCGTTCGAGTCGGCAGGCGCAAAAAATCGCCTCGTCGGGCTGAATGGTGTCGAAAGAAAAATCATTGATGGGAAGCCCGTGGTGGATGACGGAAACGCTTTCCGGCGGCAGTCCAGAGGCGAGAACCGCATTTGCGGCCTGTTGAGAACATGCGACGACACGGGCGACGGAGTGAAGTCTCCGGTTCAACGTGTGCGGTGAGATCGTGAAAACATCATGCGCGTGAACCCCGCACGTCCAGGGAATGCGCACGGTCTGCGCCGCAATGGCGGCAAGATCCGCCGTGATTCCCGCGAAGTGGGCATGAATCAGTCGGCAGTCCGTATCGGACACCTTTTTGACCAAATAGGCCGCTTGCGGCAAACGCCGGATAATGCGCAGCGCGTGGCGCGGCGCGTGAAACAATTCGCTCAGGACACGCCCGCAGGCGCACTTGAAAAACCGCCAGCGAAAAGCGGTCGGACAACTCGACAGAGAACTTTTCAACAGGTTCGGGCCGTTTTTCAGATAACGCGCGTCAATCGGCCAGCTGCGGCGAAGCAACTGCTCAAGCTCGCGCCGGATGAAGGTTTCGCTGAGCGCGGGCTGATCGAGCACGTATGTGATTGGAAAAGGCATTGTTAGGGCTGTTTCGGAGAGAGGTCCAAATCGGCGGGGATCATGCGGATGAGCGCACAGAGCAGGTCTATCGTCTGATTCACATCCGCCAGACTGAGCACTTCGACTGGGCTGTGCATATGACGGAGCGGGACGCCGATCTGCGCGACGGCTGCGCCAGAACGTGACATGCGCATGGCCCAGGCGCAGGTGCCGGTTCCCCGGCTTCGGACTTGACGCTGAACCGCTATGTTCCGTGCGTCGCTTGCCGCAAACACGAGGCTGTTGAGCGTTGAATGATAGGTCGGACCGATACCTACGACGGGGCCTGCCCCGAGACGGATATCCCCCGCCACTTTACGGTCTTCCTTCTGCGCGTCCGTCGCAAAGGCCACATCCACGCAAAGGCCAATGTGCGGGTTAATGTCGTAAGCGGCGGTGATGCCACCCACCAGTCCGACTTCCTCTTGCACGCTGGCGACCATATGCAGCGCCACATTCAGCCGTTCGCCGACAAGGCGGCGCATGACCTCAGTCACGATAAACGCCCCGATTCGGTTGTCAAAACCGCGGCACGACACGCGGTCGTTGGCGAGCGGACGCCAGCCCGCGTCGACAACGGCCGGGCTGCCGAGCTCGACATATTTCAAAGCGTCCTCGCGGTTTTTTGCGCCAATGTCCACGTGGATTTCTTTGAGTTTCTGCGGGGCGACCCGTTCGCGGTCTTTGATCGACAGAAAATGAGGGGGGCGCACGCCGAATACGCCATAGACAGGTCCGTTTTTCCCTTGGATCACAATGCGTTCGGCGGCGAGCAGCGGAACGGTGATGCCGCCGAGCGGGCACATGTAGAGAAACCCCTCATCATCAATGTACTGCACCATGAACCCGATTTCATCGCAGTGCCCTTCGATCATCAGTCGAAGCGGCGCGTCGGGGTTTGTGCAGGCCCGCAGATTGCCGTGGACGTCAATCGTGAGGTTCGGTACCGAAGCGGCTTTGAGATGTTTGGCGAGCAAAGCCATGCCGTCGTATTCAAAGCCTGTGGGGGTGGGTATCGCGACCAGATTCTGAAGAAGTTCGAGCGCCTGTTTGTCCATTGGAGAAAACGCCTTTCTGCTAATCGCGCGTCAGGTGAGTCATTGATTGAATGCGAGCACGTAGTTTACGGACGCCCGCATCAAACTTCAAGGATGGAAACGTCACAAGAAAACGAAAGCGTATGTTTTTCAAAAATCGGCTTTGACGTTCGTGCGTATTTTGGTAAATTACGAACACATTTTTGCGGGCGTAATTCAATGGCAGAATAGGAGCTTCCCAAGCTTCTTACGTGGGTTCGATTCCCATCGCCCGCTCCAATTTTCGCAAGCACCTGATTTTCAGGTGCTTATTTTTTTTATGTTTGGCGAAAATGCTCCGCTTAGGACGGGTCTTATAACAGATACGTCATGTTATTCGATTTAGGGGTTTCGGGCTGCTCCATTTCGCCCGAACCCGATATCCCGGAAAGTGCCGCAATGCCTCACACAACACTTCCCGTCACAAAAAACCTGAGGCCGGGTTGCGCCGGTCGGACGTTGCATGACGGGAATGTCGCTTATATCTTTTTCTGGTCGTGTGAGGTCTATGAGAGAAAACGTCAGCCGCTCTTCGTTCATGCCATCACTCTTATTTAATTCCGACACATTCTGATCTTGCCCCGATATTTCGGACACAGAAGGACCTGTAATTTGTCTCATGATTTGTTGTTCGCGGTCAAGCGGCGGGCGGTAGCCCAGAGAGCTGTGCAGCCGCTGCCGGTTGTAGAAGACCTCGATGTAGTTGAAGACCGCCAGCCTCGTCTCCTCCAGTGTTTTGAACGGTTTATTCATCTCCATCTCGCTCTTGAGCGTGGCCCAAGACAATTCCATTGCCGCGTTGTCGTAGCAGTTGCCCTTGGCGCTCATGCTCGGGACGGCGTCGTGGCGGGCGAGCAGGCCTCGGAACCGTTCGCTCGCATACTGGCTCCCTCAGTCCGGGTGGAAGAGTATTCCCCAGTCCGGCCTGTTTCTGAAAATCGCCTGAAGGAAAGCGTCGGCAACCAGGTCTGTCCTCATCGTGTTCCTCAGGCTCCAGCCTTTGATGCCGCGGGTTCCGAGATTCTTGACGGCGGCGGGATAGCATCAGCCCTTGCAGGGGGGGGGATGCGGGTGATGTCCGACAACCACACGGGTAATTACTAATTGTTTGATGTGTTGTTCGGGTGTAACAAACTCGCCGGTATCGTTAGTTTGTGGAACAAACACGGTTCCCGTCAGTGTGACGACAACTACCACGACATCGACCGCTGCAGTTACGGATGGACAGTGGTATGCGCTCATTTTACTTCTTACACCGCTTTTCCTTTCCACTCTCTTTGTTGTCGTTGCCCTGCGACGTAACGAAGACGATTAGTGTGATTGTTGCCCCTTTTTCCGCAGGGGGTAGATTATGCGATGGCGAGCGGCCGTGTGTTCTGTGTGACGGATATTGAGGAGTGGCTGGAACACGAATCCCCGCCTTTTTGTAGAACGGGTACCTAAAGGGTGGCGACTCTACGATGGGGAATCAGAGCGATGCGGTAGTTAGTGGACTCAGATGGGTTTAGGAATAGGGTTAGCGGTGGTGGGGTGCGTTGCGGAAAACGAACTCGCAGATTGGGATTTGCCAGACGGGGACTTTCAGAAGAGGCTGGTAAACGGGATCTTTACAGTCCGAAGCGAGACGGATCAACAGACATACCACACGGACCTGTTCTATGGCGTTAACGCGCGAGGCCCATTTCTGATAGGCGGCTGAGGATAGCCGCGCGACGGGGGTGCCTTGTTCCGTGATCAGAGAAACGCGGTTGTCTTGGGATTCGACACGCAAGAGGTCCCCGCATTGGAGCATCGATAAGGCCGAGTGCACCGGATGGGAGGGAGGACGTTGTCCGGCATAGTCGAGGAACAGGTCGTCGAGTCCGAGCAGGGTGTACTCGCGTTCGACCCCGTCTCCTGATACTTCGGCAAGCGTTTCACGGCGGTGGGCGAAGCATGCCCCTGTGAAGTCGGAAAGGAACGGGTTGCGGCGGTCCATGCGGTTGAAGATGGACAGCGTCTCCCGTGCACGCGTCAGCGCGACGTAAAGGACCCTGCGCTCCTCCTCCAGTGTGCCGTTTCTGGAGCCGGACCAGTCGCCACACACGAGCACATGGGGATACTCCGTACCCTTTGCTCCGTGGACGGTATTCAGAATTACCCCTTCTCCAAACTGTTCATCGCGGCGCCGTTGCGCAAGTGATTCGTACAGGAATTCCACGCATGAACCGACTGGGGTCAGTTCATCTGCCGTCTCCTCCCGCCATGCGGTCAACAGGTTTCGGCACAGTCTGGCCCATTGACTTTCACGCTGCGAAACAGTGTCGGGACAAAAACGCTCGATCAGATCGTTCGCACGGATGGTGTCGCCCCTTTCTTGTGACAGTGTATCCAGTAGGATCCTGAGTTCGCGGATACGGTGCAGTGGGGGGATCTTGTCGCGTTCCAAAGGCCAAGCCACGGGAATGCCATTCGCCTCAGCCGCCGTACGCACAAGCGCCAGATCACGCCGCGTCCTGGAGAGCACGGCCATACGCGACCAGTCGGTCATCCCTAGGGAGCGTAACCGTAAGAGTTCCCGAACAACGGCGGCCGCTTGGCCAAACGCATCTGACACCTCGACCACAGCAACGCGTCCGCGCGTCAGCTCGTCCCTGTCGCCGAAACTGCCGCCGGCTGGCTGCAAGGTCCGCCCACGGTCGATCCGAATGGGCTTTTCGGTCTTCATTCGGTCGCGGTTGTGCGCAATCAAACGGTTGGCGGCCTCGATGATGGTGCGGGTCGAGCGGTAGTTTTCTACCAGATAGGCCACATCCGCCTCGTAGTCGGTTTGGAAACGTTTGATGAACGTGACGTTTGCGCCTCTGAAGCTGTAAATGCTCTGGTCGTCATCACCGACCGCGAGAATAGACAACTTGCGGTCGCCATCGTTCAGGGTGCGGCCGGCAATGGCGCTGATCATTTCGTATTGCGGTTCGTCGATGTCCTGATACTCGTCCACCAGGATGTGCTCGAAGCCGGCTAGCAACCTGTCCCGTACGTCGTCTGGCTCGACACCGGGAATATCCGTCTGGCCGCGCAACACGTTGACGGCATCGCCTATGAGCTTGTCAAAATCCGTTGCGGTTCCTTCCCGTTCCGTCACTCCGCGGCAAGACAGGCCGAGGATGCGCAGGGCGAGTCCGTGGTAGGTTTGGACGGTTACGCCAATGGCATCTTTTCCAACCAGATCCGCCAGCCGGTGGCGGAGTTCGAGTGCGGCCTTGTGGTTGAAGCAGCAGATCAGGATCGCACGGGGGCGCACCCGTTTGACGCGCAGCAGGTACGCGCAGCGGTGCACCACGGTCCGCGTTTTGCCGGAGCCCGGTCCCGCGAGGATCAGCAGGTTCTTGTTCGTCGGTTGAGTGACGATACGGATCTGGTCGCGGTTCCCCAGTGAATCAACGATGGCACGGTAAGATTTTGCGGTGGTGGCCCGCTCCTGAAGATCCCGGTTGTCGCCGAAGAAGCGGCTGATGAAGGCCTCTTTTTCCATGGTGAAATAGGCGACGACGAGTTCCAGCGCGGCCTGGATTTTCTCTATGCCGTTACGCGCGTATTCGTTCATGACGTGAACTTGGAAAACGCGCTCGCGGTAGTGGTGCTGCAACGCCTCGTAATGCTCGTTGGTGTAGCGCTGGCCCCCAGCCTCGGGCAGCACGCGGATCGTCATGGCTGACCGGAAGATCGCGAGGCCTTTTTGCAGGATGATCACGTTCTGTTCGTGCAGGAACATCAGGCCGCGTTCGATCGCCGCCTGCATGTCGCGGATATCGGAGCGCAAGGTCAGATCCTGTTCCAAAGCCGAGCGCAGCGTTTCAAAGGCGAAGTCGATCAGAAGATCCGCCTTGGGCGGGGTTTCCTTAGGTACGGTATCCAGAAGGGTGTTGAGAATCTGGCTGGCGACATTTCGTCTGCGTTCAGCCAATTCTTCGATCTGCTGCCACGTGCGGCGCACGCGCACTCGATAAGCGTCACGCCCAACGCTGCGGCTCTCGACGCTCCCGGTTTGGCCGCCGAAGCCTCGCCCGTCCTCGCTCAAACTGCGCAGGAGTTGGCGGAGCATTTCGGGCGAACTCTCTACATCACGGGATTTCAGCGCGTCATTGATGAGCCTTAGATTCAGGGGTAGCCAACCCTCTGGGTCGGGTGCTTCTTCGGACAGGAGTTTGAGGAACTCACGGTCCGTGCGAAGCACGCGTTCAAGCCGTTTCGACGAATGGTCAGCGACTTTGTAGCGGATGAAGGCAGTGAGAAGGGTGTCTTTCTGCAGCACGCCTACACCCGTCATGGCGTCGAGCACTTTCAGTATCTTCGCGCTGAGGTACTCCGGACTGCGGCTTTCGCGGACTTGGCCAACATCTTCGCCCAGTCGGGACTCCATAAGATAGGACTGAAATTCGGGCAGCAAGGCGATTCCATCGACCGATAGGGTGTCTGTTTCGGAGGCGTTCATCATCTCGCGTATGATCGCCAGCCTGAGACCGATTTCCCGTTCGGATAGATTCAGTGTGTCGAGCTTCGCTTGGGCCTCTTCGATGCTCTTTACGAGTAGCCGCGCCTGTATGACGTTGGTCCGGTTCTCGTTACGCTCGACGAACCCCGCCCGCTCCAGCCACGAGATAGCGGTTCGGACTTTGGTGTCGGCACCATTCTCCTGTGAATCGAAGTCCGTCTCAACATCCTCATCGCGCAGCAGTTCGCCTGTCGTGATGATCACCTCGTCCGACTTCACCGAGCGAGCGGCCTTGCGCAGTCCGCGCAGGATCTGGGCGACGTCGCGCCTGCTCAGTTCGGAGTTCGCACCCATACGGAACTGTTGTTCGGAGTCCTCGTCATCGTACAGCAACACGCAGTCGGCGGGGTTGCGGTCGCGTCCGGCGCGTCCGGGCTTCCTGAAGGTAATTCTCCAGCGAGCCGGGAGTATCGCCATGGATCACCAGGCGCACGTCATCCTTGTCGATCCCCATGCCGAACGCGTTCGTGGCGCAGATGACGCGGATCTCGCTGGCAAGAAAGGCGTTCTGAATGCGTTTCTTTTCCGTCACCGGCATTCCCGCGTGAAAGCACGCCGCAGACCAGCCGTGTCCCACAAGGAATTCCGCGGTCTCTTCCGCCGCGTGTCGCGTGGCCCGGAAGACCACCGCGCTGCCGGGGCCTTCGGGGGCAAGCCCTTCAGTCAACAGGTCGTGGATACGCGGCAACTTCGTGTGAATACTGACCGTCTGTACGGTGAACGTCAGGTTATCCCGTTCGACGCCACCCTCGTAACGGAAAAGTTCGGTTCCCGTCTCGCTCCTGAAATATTCGACGATCTCTTCGATCACATCCCGTTTGGCCGTCGCGGTGAAGCAGGCGATGGCAGGTGCGACACCGCCCTGTTTGACGGCCAATTCCTTGATGAAACGTCCGACATACAGGTAGTCCGGCCGGAAATCGTGTCCCCATTTCGACAGACAATGGGCCTCGTCCAAGACCCAGCAGCCGATTTCCCGCTGAAGAGCAGCGTTTTTGAAGGCCCGACTTCGCAACTGTTCAGGGGAGACGTAGAGAAGCGCGATGCTGCCGGAACGGATGCCGCGCAGCACCTCTCCCCGTTCCGGTGTGGTCAGCATGCCATACAGCGCAGCCGCGTTGTGGACGCCCGAGCGGCGGACCAGTCCGTCCACCTGGTCTTTCATCAGCGCCTGAAGCGGCGACACGATAATGGTCAGTTGCCCCCTGCGGAGATTGCGGACCAGCGCGGGAAGCTGGAAACAGAGCGACTTGCCTCCCCCGGTCGGCATGATGGCCAGCAGAGATTCATTGCGCAGGCCGGCCGCGATGATCGCGCGCTGGAGACTGCGGCCGTTCACGTCCGGAGGTGTCGGGCGGAACGTGTCGAAGCCGAAGAACCGTTTCAGTTGCTCCTCGGGGTTGTGCGTCAGCCGGCAGT